>JBCCQO010000124.1:0-8808 GCA_039024595.1 Pseudomonadota bacterium
CAGGTTTTCGGGCGTTGTGAGCCCCGCCCAGATCGCGAGGAGTGCAGCGATTGGAATTTCGAACGCTACTCCGAAAGCGAAGAACAGCTTTAATACAAAATCGAGGTAACGATTGATGTCGGTCATGATTGCGATATCTTCGGGTCCGACGCTAGTAAAAAACGCGAAGATGAGTGGAAAGACTACGAAATAGGCAAAAGCGGCACCCAGATAGAACAGCGCAACGGAAGAGGCAAGGAGTGGAATCGCGAATCTTTTTTCGTGGCGATACATGCCAGGAGCCACAAACGACCAAACCTGGTACAAGACGTAGGGCATCGCGACAAAGAGCGCGGTAAAGATCGTCAATTTAAAGGGCGTTAGAAAAGGTGAGGCGACTTCCGTCGCGATCATGCTCGCGTTCTCTGGAAGTAAGTCTCGCAGCGGCGCGGACACGAAAGTGTAAATTTCATTTGCGAAGGGAAACAGCGCAATGAATATAACCAGGACCGCTAGCAGCGCCCGCAGCAGTCGGTCTCTCAATTCCGTCAGATGAGCTACCAGTGGTAGCGCTTCATCGACCTCAGAGTCAGTCACGGCGTTCGCCCGTTTCCGAACTGACACGATCCTCAGTCGCCGCGTCGGACGAGGCTTCTTCATCCGAGTCCAGCTTGAGACTATCCTTCAGCGTGCTCTCAGCCTCTCGAGTCGCGGAACGGAGGTCCTCAGCAAAAGATTGGGTTTCCTCTCGAATCGCTTCGCCGCTTTCTTGCAATCCTTTGAGCTCCTGCATTACCGCATCGTTGTGGAGCTCCTGCTGCACCTCTTGTTTGATTTGATTGAACCCTCGGCGAAAACGGTTCAACCAGGCGCTGCCCGTTCGTATCGCACCCGGAAGGCGCTCTGGACCAATCACCAGAAGAGCGACCACGCCAATAATTACGAGCTCGGCAAAGCCAATATCAAACATGGTTAGTGATTTTCTTTTTTGCTGTGCAAGACAAGCGAATTAATTGACCTTAGTCGCGCCGCTTTGGAGCGTCGGTCACTTCGCTGACCCTACGGTTTGCTGTCGCCGCCATCGGCGTCGACATCGGTGTCATCGCCGTCTACGTTCGGGCTTTTGTCTGCGCCACCCTCATCTTGCATGCTCTTGCGAAAACCGCGTACTGCTCCGCCGAGGTCCGAACCAAGACTTCGCAGCCTCTTGGTTCCAAACAAAAGAACGACGATCGCCAGAACGATCAACAACTGCCAAATACTGATTCCGCCTAAACCCATTGCGGTGTACTCCTTTCTATAAATTTCTTGCCGCTGGTTTTTGGCAACAGCCTAAACCGAAAATGCGAAGCATGATGATTGGGCCAGCATCACGCATCGTCTGACCGAGACGCTTTCTCCTCGTGACCGGAGGTCCCAAAGCGCTGTTCTAGTTGCCTTAAGATATCAGAAGAGTCTAGACCTTGATGTGCCAGAAGCACCAAAGTGTGAAACCAGAGGTCGCTAATTTCACCCACTAGATCCTGCGCTGCATCTTTAGAGCCATTCGTCACAACCGTTGATGCTGCTGCGTGGCTTGTCGATGAACTTGAACCGGACGACTGCGGGAGCTCATTTGTTATCGCCATTTCTTTCGCGGCGAGAATGACTTCAATGGCTTCTTCGCCTACTTTCTCAAGTATTTTATTGAGGCCCTTTGCATACAAACTCGCCACGTACGATGAATTCGGGTCTGCGTGCAGCCGTGATTGCAGGACTTCATCCAGGCGACTCAAAACCGTCGACGAAGACTCATCGATATCTTTCACGTTACTCGCCATAGATTTCTGCAGGATCTTTCAGAACAGGGGTTTGAATTTCCCAATTATCGTTCTTCAAACTGCGATAAAAGCAATGCTCTCGACCGGTGTGGCAGGCAATTCCACCTATTTGCTCGACGATAATTAGTATCGTGTCACCATCGCAGTCGATCTGAATCTCGTGAACAACTTGCTGATTGCCTGACTGTTCTCCTTTCTTCCAAAGACTCTGACGAGAACGAGACCAGTAAACTGCGAAGCCTTCTTCTGCGGTCATACGCAGCGATTCTGGTGACATCCACGCCATCATTAGAACTTGTCCACTGTGCACGTCTTGAGCGATCGCGGGAGCGAGACCTTGCTCGTTCCAAGCAACTTCGGCAAGAAACTCTGTACTGTTCATGACACTCTCTCTAAACCCATCGGCCCATTATCGCACGCCGGCCTTGAGGCGTTTGTGTTGTACAGCAGAGTTTTGAGGTCTTATTTGAGGCGCTAGATCGCGCCCCGCGCTAGCTAGCGTGAGTCGGCCAAGCTAGACCGGCCGCGACGGCCAACAGCAGCCAGCTAACGGCGGGTGCTTGATCCAGCAAATTGCGAACTGAGGGCAGCGCCGCACCAGCGGCGACCACGCAAACCATGGCGGCCAAGTATCGCCGTCGCGACCGGCCGTTTCTCTGCTCGTTCGCTCGCCGTTCTGCCAGCAGCATCTGCTCAGCCTGGACGTGTCGGTCTCGCTGCCCCTGTAAGTTCTCGATTAGGACTTCGGGGAGCTGTGGTAACTGCTCCAACCAATTCGGTGCGCTTTCTTGCAGCCGACGTAGCACCGTTTGTGGTGAGTAGCGTTCTGCGACCCACCGTTCCAAGAACGGCATCGCCGTCTCCCAAAGATTGAGCTGCGGATAAAGCTGACGACCAAGACCCTCGATATTTAAGAGAGTTTTTTGCAGAAGGACTAACGAGGGCTGAACTTCCATGTCGAAACGAGCGGCGGTTTGGAACAGATAAACCAGCATCTGACCAAAGGAGATTTCCGCGATCGGCCGCTCGAAGACAGGCTCGCAAACGGCGCGCATTGCCGCTTCGAACTCGGTGACTCGAGTACTCGGCGGCACCCAACCACACTCCACGTGAAGTTGTGCCACCGCATGGTAATCGCGCTTGAAGATCGCGAGTAGGTTACGCGCAAGGTAGTACTGATCCGACTCGCTGAGCGAGCCAATAATGGCGCAGTCGATGGCAATATAGCGCGGTTTTTCTGGGTCGCTCGCATCGACAAAAATGTTCCCAGGATGCATGTCTGCGTGAAAAAAGCTGTCGCGCAGAACTTGGGTAAAAAAGATTTCGACGCCCCGTTCCCCAAGCACCTTCAGGTTTACGCCGCTGGCTCGAAGGCGGTCGAGGTCGGTGACGGGAATTCCGTGAATTCGCTCCAACACCATGACGTTTCGGCTGGTGTAGTCCCAGAACACCTCCGGCACGTACACGAGATTGCCATCGGCAAAGTTACGGCGAAGCTGCGAGGTGTTTGCGGCCTCTCTCGCTAGATCGAGCTCATCTCGGATGGTTTGCCGATAGTCTTCTACTACCGCAATGGCGCGCAGCCGTCTTCCCAGCTTGGACCAGGCCTCAAAGCGTCTGGCGAGAAATAGCATAAGACGCGTGTCTTTATCTATTTGCGCTTCTACTTCTGGGCGAATGACCTTGACCACGATCTCACGTCCGAGTTCGCTGCCTGGTTCGGCTCGCAGCCGGGCGCTGTGGACTTGAGCGACCGATGCAGATGCCAACGGTTCTCGGTCGAAGCGCTCGAACACCTCATCGACCTTTCCCCCCAGCGCCGTTTCGATGATTCCTATTGCCTGTTCCGAAGGGAAGGGTGGTACTTGGTCTTGCAGTTTTGCCAGTTCATCGGCGATGTCTTCCGGAAGAAGATCGCGACGGGTCGAGAGTGCTTGCCCAAACTTGATAAAAACTGGCCCGAGCTGCTCGAGGGCTAGACGAAGTCGCTCTCCGTCGGTCAGCCCTGCGTGCAAGTGGGGATCAGAAGGCCGGAACGTAGCCAAAATTCGGGAAGGATTTGCACGAAAAAGCAGGCGAAGCAAAGGTGAACTAACGGCGTCAGGAACCAGTTCATCGAGACGGTAGCGCCCAAACACTCGGGCAATTTCGAACGCACGTAGGAAAGTACTCATCGCTCTAACAGCAGCTTTTCGGCGCGACGGCGAGCCCCAACTAATCGCTGTTCGAGGCGATCACACTGATCTTGTAGCGATGCCACATCTTCATAGAACTCTTCAAGGGCGATAGCTGGAGGAGCGAGCCGCGCCTCTTCATGAGCGAATTCGTTAAGCTGTCGGCGTAAACTACTGCTAACTTGCTGCGACCAGCTGAACAATCCACGCAGTAATTCCGCGAGCTGGTGCCCGACAACATCCCCTAAACCGTCAACGAGAGGCGCTTCCCAGTCGATATCGAGCTCCGCAAACACCTTCTGCATTGAAAGCAGCGTCGCGGTTTCTCCCTCTACTTGTATGGCCCCGTTTATCAGCTCCGCCGCAGGGTCCTCTGCTTGGGCGAGTGCCATAAAATCCTCGAGAGTACCCCGTACTCGCGTTGTGACCTCGGCTTCGTGGACGCCGCGCATGAGCAGATCACCGGAGCTGTCAGCAGCGAGGTACAGCGCAATCGCAGGTGCAGTGCATTCGACTGCCAAAACACGCTCAGAGATAGCTGCGAGCGCTTGCTTGCTGTGCGGAGACAATCGCAGTGCTGCGTTCACCGCCGACTCGGCGGCGGCTAAGCCAGCGGTATGCAGCGTAGGCATTCGCAGCTCTTCGATCATCAGGCCTTTATTCCTCGATGAACAGCGACGATCCCACCGGTCATATCGAAGTACTCGGATTTCGCAAAGCCCGCATCGTCGAGCATATCTTTGAGCGTCTCCTGATCTGGATGCATTCGAATCGATTCGGCGAGATACCGGTAACTCTCGCTGTCACCAGCTACCAGTCGTCCCATTAGGGGAAGAACGCCAAAGGAGTATGCGTCATAGGCTTTGCCAAGCAGCTCGTTCTTCGGCTTCGAAAACTCCAGCACTAACAGACGCCCGCCTGGTTTGAGAATACGGTGCATGGACTCAAGCGCTAGCTGCTTATCGGTAACATTCCGAAGTCCGAACGCAATCGTGATGCAATCGAAGTAGTTATCTGGAAAGGGCAGATATTGAGCGTCTGCTTGTACAAAGGACAAATTACTCACCAAGCCCCTATCCAAGAGCCGATCACGTCCCACACTGAGCATGCTAGCGTTGATATCCGCTAGAACCACGGTGCCGTCTCTACCAACAAGGCGTGAGAATTTTGCCGCGAGATCCCCGGTACCCCCGGCGATATCCAATACGGTGTTGCCTCGTCGAATGCCTGAAAGTTCGATCGTGAAGCGCTTCCATAAACGGTGAATACCGCCAGACATCAAATCGTTCATCAGGTCGTAACGCCCGGCAACCGAGTCAAATACCTGACCAACCAAGCCTGACTTTTCTCGGCTGGGGACCTGTCGATAGCCGAAGTGGGTGGTTTCTTCGTCGCCCATGAATAACGCTCAACTGTAGTGAGGCCCTATTGTAGCGCGGCGGGCGCTCACTAAAGGAACCGATTAGAGTTTGAGGATTTGTGTGCTGGGGTCGCGGGAGAGCCCGGCCCTGTGTATTTCATCAAGGTAGCGTGACCAGCGAGCCGTGCTATTCAGGCAGAGATCGTGGAGATAGACCCAGGTGTAAAGCCCACTATCGTGGCCGTCATCAAAAATCAGCTGCATTGCATAGTGCCCAGCGGGCTTTATCTCAAGCAATCGCACTTGCTTCTTGCCAGCGGTCAGTACCGATGACTGTTGCCCGTGCTTGCCCGACCCTGCTGCGGGTGAGAACACACGAAGGAACTCCCAAGTGAGTTCATAGGAGTCGCCACCGGGGTAGGTTACGGTTAGGCAGCGAGACCGTTCTCGCAGCTGAAGATTGGTCGGTTTTGGACTCTCCACCGTTTTCACCCAGCGTTCCGCGATCAAAAAAGTCTAGCGACGGTCAGTGGTGTTGGAGATTCTGGGTGACCTACCTGCAAACCCTACTTCCCTTCCTCTTATTCTTGCTCTTCATTTACGAGTCGGCGGAGATCACAGAATGAATCGGGACAGATCTTCATCGGCCGCTAGATCACTCAATTGCGAATCAACATAAGCGGCGTCGATTTCGAGCTCGTTCCCTGTTAAGCCTTCGTCAGCGGCCTTATAAGAAGCATCTTCAAGCAAGCGTTCCATGACCGTATGCAGCCGTCTCGCGCCGATGTTCTCGGTCGTTTCATTGAGCTGCCATGCCAGCTCGGCCAAGCGCGCAACGCCGTCTTTGGTAAAGCTCAGCTGCAGCCCCTCCGTTGCCAGCAAAGCGTGATACTGCTTCGTGAGCGCAGCGTCGGGCTCAACCAGAATGCGACGAAAATCTTCCGGACTCAACGCAGCGAGCTCCACTCGTATGGGTAGTCGTCCCTGAAGTTCTGGGATCAGATCCGAGGGTTTGGCGAGGTGGAAAGCGCCCGAAGCGATGAACAAAATGTGATCGGTTTTGATCATGCCGTACTTTGTACTCACCGTGCTGCCCTCGATGAGCGGGAGCAGATCCCGCTGCACTCCTTCCCGGGATACATCGGCACCCATGGTGTCGCTCTTTCGCGCGACTTTGTCGATTTCGTCGATAAATACAATGCCGTTCTGCTCGGCGGCCTGAAGAGCGCTCTGTTTGAGCTCCTCTTCGTTGACCATTTTCGCGGCTTCTTCTTCACAGAGCGCTGCGAAGGCCGCCTTAACCGACATCCGGCGGGTTTTGGGCTGGGAGCGCGCTAAGTTAGAAAACATGCTCTGCAACTGATTGGTCATTTCCTCCATACCAGGCGGTGCGCTGATCTCAACACTGGCCTGAGGATTGATCTGAACGTCGATTTCCTTCTCGTCTAGCTCACCTTCGCGAAGCTTTTTGCGAAGTAATTGCCTCGTTCCTTCGCCCTGCCGACTGTCACCGTCGCGAGCAGCGGGCAGGAGTATTTCCAGAATTCGGTCCTCGGCGGCTTCTTCTGCGCGAAAACGGACTCGTTCTACGGCTTGTTCTCGGAGCATTTTGATGGCCATTTCGACCAGATCTCGAACGATAGATTCGACGTCGCGACCCACATAGCCAACTTCCGTGAACTTGGTGGCCTCAACTTTTACAAAAGGAGCGTTCGCCAGTTTTGCGAGGCGTCGCGCGACTTCCGTTTTTCCGACCCCCGTGGGCCCAATCATCAATATGTTTTTCGGTGTGATCTCACCCTGTAAAGGTTCGTCCACCTGCATCCGCCGCCAGCGATTGCGAAGCGCGTTCGCTACCGCACGCTTGGCATCCTGCTGGCCGACAATATGCTTGTCGAGCTCGTGGACGATTTCTCTGGGGGTCATGTTGGACATAGCTGTGAGTCCTGGCGTAATCGTTACTGGCCGATGCGGGCGTGGAGTCTTTCGCCAGCTATCGCGCTTACCTACTGGTTTCCGCTGTTAAAAACGGTCAGTAGTGCAGTTCTTCGATCGTTCTGGTCTGGTTGGTATAAATGCAGATATCTGCTGCGATGCTGAGACCTTTCTCGACGATCTCACGTGCCCCAAGGTCGGTGTTCTCAACGAGAGCTTTCGCGGCCGCCTGGGCAAACGAACCGCCGGATCCTATGGCGACTAGATTTTCCTCCGGTTCAATGACGTCTCCGTTGCCGGAAATAACAAGAGAGGTCTCCTTATCCGCGACCGTCAACAGCGCTTCTAGCTGGCGCAGAGAGCGTTCGGTTCGCCACGCCTTGGCGAGCTCGACTGCCGCACGAGTGAGCTGACCTTGATACTTCTCCAGCTGCGCCTCGAATAGCTCAAATAAGGTAAAAGCATCCGCTGTTCCCCCGGCGAAGCCCGCCAGTACCTGCTCCTTATAAAGTCGCCTAACTTTTCGTGCGTTGCCTTTCATGATGGTGTTTCCCATCGAGACTTGGCCATCACCGCCTATAACTACGCTGTTATCGCGGCGAACACATAAAATCGTCGTTCCGTGAAACTGTTCCACAACTGCTCCCTTTCGCTCTGTACCGTTATGGGGCGCAAGGCAGGGAAGTTCAAGGGAAGTGAAAGCCGAGCATCTCTGTGCTTCCGGGAATGGGAGGCCGGGGCCAGGCGGCGCTTTGGGAAAGCAAAATACTTCGACGGCGCGCAGAGCGCCTGTCGACGGAAGCTTGCTTATCGTGGCTCTCGCTGCACCAACAGCGTATCGATATCTTGCTGAGCGGTAAGACTACGGGCTCGAGCCATTGCGCTGCGGCTTTCGAAGGGCCCGATGAGAACCCGAAACCAACGTCCGTTATCGCCATTGGTTTCCTCGACGTTCGGATCAAGTCCCAACAGTAACAACTCCGCTCGTCTGCGATCGGCGTCATCAACGTCGCGGAAGGAGCCTGCTTGAAGCAGCAAGAGTTTTTGCGCTCCGCCACTGGAGGATTGGGGTAGCTCGGCGGGATCCACCTCCACTTCAATGCGTTGGTTAGGTAAAACCTCAAAAAACTCGTATTCCATCTGCGCCACCGGATCCGCTGGCACAGCCGTCTTCTCAGTGGAAGCTAGGCGGTTCTCCTTCGCTTGGCTTTCCGCCGCGTTCTGCTCTGCAGGCAAAAAGACTAAGTACAACAAAAAAGACGCAAATACTCCGCTTCCAAAGCCAAAAGCGAAGGTTCGAACGGCAGATCCACTGCTGGCGACTGAGGACGATTGCTGCCGACTAGCACCGCGATGGTTTGAGCGTTTTTTTTGGGCCATCAGCCGCTACATGTATTCTGGTGCAGATACGCCAAGGAGGTCCAAGCCGTTCTCAAGCACCTGACGCACGCTCTCAGACAGCGCCAGTCTTGCCGCTCGTAGAGGCGCTTGCTCTACGATTACCTTGTGTGCGTTGTAGTAACTGTGAAAGTCCCCAGCC
>JBCCQO010000125.1:0-8741 GCA_039024595.1 Pseudomonadota bacterium
GCGATACAGACGAATTCATCGGCAACGGCCGCGACGATTTTCTCCCTCGTTAAGGCCGCGCCCCCGCCCTTGATCAGCTCAAGGGCTTGGTTGCACTCATCAGCTCCATCTACGTAGACGGCAAGACGACCGACGGAGTTGAGGTCGTAGACAGGGATGCCAGCGCTTCGGAGTCTCTCTGCACTCGCTTCCGAACTCGCAACCGCACCGTCAAAGCGATGAGCGATACTACCGAGCGCAGCGATGAAAAGGTTGGTCGTGCTGCCTGTTCCGATGCCAATGATCGAATCCGCTTCCAGCATCGGTTCGACCAGTTCTAGTGCCGCCTGCGCAACGGCGGCCTTAAGGGAGTCTTGATCCATTACCGGGTCTCTTGCTTCGTGAGGAGCAGCAATGGGAACTAGTTCCGTCACCGCGGCTGCAACAGTGGTGTCGCATACATTACTATGCTGCTTTTGTTTTTAAACCGTATCAATGCCCGAGTCTTACATAAAGCGAATCCTCGACGCGCGCGTCTATGATGTTGCCCGCGAAACGCCCGTCGATGAGGCTTTGTTGCTATCTGAGCGTTTGGCCAATCGAGTCTGGCTAAAGCGCGAAGATCTTCAACCGGTTTTTTCTTTCAAGCTGCGCGGTGCGCACAACAAGATGCAGCGATTGTCTGAGGAGCAGCGCGCGCGAGGAGTCGTGGCTGCCTCGGCGGGCAATCATGCGCAGGGACTGGCGATGGCCGCTCAGCGGATGAACGTTGCTGCGACGATTGTTATGCCTCAGACCACGCCCAGCATAAAAGTCGAAGCCGTTCGTCGCCGCGGCGCACAGGTCGTACTTAGCGGTGACAACTTTGATGAGGCGGTTGTTTACGCGCACAATCTGGTGGCCGAAAAGGGCCTTACCTTCGTCCACCCCTTCGATGATCCGGACGTCATCGCCGGACAGGGCACCGTAGGGCTTGAAGTTGTGCGCCAGCATCAAGAGCCCCTCGACGCGGTGTTTGTTCCCGTTGGCGGTGGCGGCCTGTTAGCGGGTATGGCTGCCTACATTCGCTATGTATGGCCGAAAACGAAGATCATTGGGGTCGAACCAGAGGACGCTGCTTGCCTTGCAGCGGCACTAGAGAAGGGGCGACGAGTCACTCTAAAAGAGGTGGGCCTCTTCGCCGACGGATGCGCGGTAGCCCAGGTAGGTAAAGAAAACTTCCGGGTGATTCGAGATACGGTTGATGAGGTGATTACCGCGAGTACTGACGAAATGTGTGCCGCGATTAAGGATATCTTCGAAGATACGCGCGGTATCGCGGAGCCCGCCGGCGCCTTGGCACTAGCAGGTCTCAAAAAGTACGTGCAACGAGAAGGGGTCGAAGGCCAACAGCTTCTCGCCGTACTCAGTGGCGCGAACACCAATTTCGACCGGCTTCGTTACATTTCCGAGCGCACAGAGATTGGTGAGCGTCGCGAGGCGGTCATTTGCGTCACGCTGGCAGAGCAGCCTGGGGCGTTTCGCAAATTCTGTGCTGCATTAGGCAAGCGCAATATCACCGAGTTCAATTACCGCTACAACGGCAAGGAGACCGCACGGGTTTTCGTCGGACTCACGATCGATCCTGATGGAGACGATCTCAAAGAGCTGATGGATCGCCTACAAGCCCTAGGTTATCAATGCGAGGATCTCACCGAAAACGAGATGGCGAAGCTGCATATTCGCTACATGGTAGGAGGTAAGGCACCGGCTGATCTAACTGACGAGCGTGTGTACCGCGTAGAGTTTCCAGAGCGTCCGGGGGCTCTGTCTAAGTTTCTCTCGGGCTTCGGCCATAAGTGGAACATTTCGCTGTTCCATTATCGCAACCATGGTGCCGCCTATGGGCGAATCATGGTGGGCCTGCAGACCTCCGGAAAGGAGAAGACTGCAATTGAAACCCAACTCGAGGAAATCGGCTATCGCTATTGGGACGAGTCTGAAAACTTGGCCTATTTGCGCTATTTAGGCAAGGAAGAGCCCGTAAGCGAATAGCGGCTGATAGCGCGCACGCCATGTCGATTTAGGCCAGGATTCATCAATGACCCAGGTCAGGCAGGCTCCACTCGTAGCCTTCGAAGGCCTGTTTTCGCGTGGCGAAAGGGAGCGTAGTAGCCACTAACTCTTGGCGCTAGAGCCTGACTAACGTATTGCGCTGTCAAGTATTCCATGAGATATTTGGTAATTCGTCACCATAAATCGCCGAAGCACCGTGAAACGTTCTCCCGATATGCTCTTTGTCCTGACCGCCGCTTTTGGGTTGGGTCTTCTACTGACCTTGATGATGCCCGCATCGTCCGGGAACACCGTGGCCGCCCCGGCCTCTCCGTTGCAGGCAGGAATCATTAACGACCGCTAGCAGCGCGTTCGAGTTTTCACTCAGTTTTTATTAAGTAAAGACGTCTCTCACACTTCGATCTCAGCTCGACCACAGCTTAAAGAAAGAGCGTAGAGCCAAAATGCCTCTGTGATCGCGCGAAGTTCGATCAAACCTTGTCTCTTCACGACTGCTTCCGTTGGCCGTTTACGCTAGTGGGATCCTTGTCAAAGCTGTGCACGGCGACTTCAGTGACCACTTTGTCCAGAGGTTGGTCGGTCACTTCGCAGCAAAGATCGAGCGCATTTTCGCACTGCGATTCGAAAGCCCAGCCTATCCTACGCAACGATTTTGGCGCTTTTTCGAAAAACCGATCGTAAAACCCCCCTCCCATGCCCAACCGATGTCCAGAACGGCTAAAACCGACCAGTGGAGTGATCACAGCGTCGAGAGTCTGCGTTGCGACCGCAGAACCAGCGACCGTCGCGATCCCATAGCGACCGATTTCCAGGGAGGCTCCCGTCGGCCAAGAAACAAAGAGTAGTTCGCCGTTCTCGACGTTCGGTAAGTAGAGAGTCATTCCAGCGGCGCGAGCTCTTCGGATCAAAGGATCGCAATCTAATTCCCCGTCGGTTGCTAGATAGACGGCGAGGTGTCGTAGCTGTTGCCAATCAGGCTGCGAACTAAACCGCTCGGTCGCGGCCTCTGCGGCTTCCGTGTTTTCAGCAGATCCATAAGCCCCGCGTCTGAGTCGAAGCTTTTTGCGAAGCTCTTGCTTGGTTGGCTTAGCGATCATGTGTGCTCAACCGTTTGCTTGCACTCACTCCGGCGGCATACTTTGTCGCATAACATAAGAAATTCGGAACCCGGCACACCGCTGACAGCACAGCCCTTGAACCGTACGGTTCAAGGTGGTGGCTCCCGTATAGCCTCAGGCTTCCCGGTCATGCCGGACTTGCACACTAGCTATGACGGTCACCTCCGGTTAACGCTTTATCGGCTCGAGGACAGTAAGTCTGGCAAATGGGCCAGGGACCGATTGGAAAGTATAGCGCAGATGTCCCGCCTTACTATCGCGTGACGGGCGCATGCCCGGCTGGTGTTCAGCCTATTTCGAGCTGCCTGAGCTTATGAAGAGCTTGATCTAGTTTGGCATTGAGTCCGGATAGGGAGCGTTCATCGGGTGCATTTGCAGCCGGTGTTTCTTCGCTCGCCTCCACGGGTGTTTCTTTTACCGCCGCTTTCGAGACCGCGGCTTTTGAGCCTTTGACAGGACTAGCACCGTTCCGTGCTTGAAGGAGCTCGTGGCTAATATTGAGTGCCGCCATAACGGCGATGCGTTCTAAACCAATGACCTTGCCATTCGCCCTGATCGATCGCATCTGCTCATCTAAGTGCTTGGCGGACAACAGCAACTCCGCTTGCTGCTCCTGGGGACACGCTACCTGGTAGTCCTTGTCCAAGATGCTCACGGTTACCGTGTTGTCACCGCGACTCACGATGCGGCCTCCATGCTGCGAAGTCGCTGGAGTGTTGCTTCGACCCGCGCGCGAGCCAGATCGTTCTTCGCGATCAGGTCACGACGCTCCTGTTGAAAGTTAAGATTCTCTTCCTTGAGCGCTCGATTCTCCCGATTCAATTGAGCACACAGCTCAATCAATTGATCGATTTTGTCTTCCAGTGCTTTCATGGAGTCTTCGGGCATAAGCTCGACTTGCGCGCCGCTCGGGATTGTCGGCACTATAGGGTCCGGTTCTTAGCAGGTCAACGGCATAGATAGGCCCTAGCTACCATTGGATTTTCTCGACCCCCATCCCTCCGACGGCGACGCCCTTGCCTTTGACGAAGCGGCGAACGCACTCCTTGAACAAGGTGAGCTTTTGTCTCCCTCAGAACTGCATGGCTGTCTCTGCGGCTTACTCGGTGGCGGAGCCAATGCTCAGCAGGAGTTAGTGCTTGCGGCGTTAGAGGAGACGCTGAAGATTAGTCTGCATGGCGTGCTCGCGGATCTGGTGAACAACGCCCTTGCGCAAGTCGTCGAATGTCTCGAAAGCGGCGACTTCGATTTTAATCCTCTACTGCCCGATGACAGCGTCGACCTGGATGAGCGCGTAGACAGCCTAGCGTTATGGTGCAAAGGGTTCTTGAGCGGTTTTGCCCAAGCTCGGGTCAAAGAGCGGACACAGGCAGAGGCAGTCGCTCCGGATAGCGCTGAGGCTCTACGTGACTTTGCGGCAATCGCTCAGGCGGAAAACGAAGATGGTGACGAGAGCAGTGAGTCTGAGTATTTCGAACTGGTTGAGTACACGCGTGTTGCTGCGATGAATGTACTGCTGGATGCTGGTGTCAGCGCACCTTCGTCGGCAAGTCGAAATGGAAGCGGCATATCTTCCGACGCAGACAATGACTGAACAGGAGCCGTTCTCGCCACCTGCACTGGAGCAACGCGTGGCCTCTGTTCCGAAATCAGAGTACCTAAAGCGTCGCCGCCGCCTAATGGCAATGTTCGAGGCGAACAGTATCGCCATTGTTCCTGCAGCGACACTCGCTATACGCAGCAGAGACACCCAATACCGCTTTCGCCAAGACAGTGATTTTTACTATTTAACTGCGTTTCCCGAGCCCGACGCGGTTGCGGTTTTTATTCCTGGACGCTCTCACGGAGAGTACGTTCTGTTCTGCCACGAGCAGGACTCGCATGAAGAGCTTTGGAATGGTGCGCGCATAGGGACGGAAGCCGCCTGCAGTAGCTTTGGCGCGGACGATGCATTTCCCCTTTCCGATATCGATGACATCCTCCCCGGTCTTATTGAGGGCCGAGGTCGCGTCTACTACTCGATGGGCAGAAGCAAAGAGTTTGATGCACAGATTATGGCCTGGGTTAATAGCATCCGTAGCAAGATCGCGGCGGGTGCGGCACCGCCCGGCGAGTTTACCGATCTAGATCACCTACTTCATGATCAACGCCTTCTAAAATCAGCCGCAGAGCTCAGGCAGCTTCGGCGTGCAGCCGCGATTTCCGTTCTCGCCCACCGGAGGGCGATGAGGCAATGCCGTCCGGGGATGATGGAATATGAACTGGAAGCGGAGCTGGCCCACGAATTCGCAACGCGAGGGGCGCGGGACGCGGCCTACCCGAGCATTGTCGCTGGAGGAGCCAACGCCTGCACGATGCACTACATTGAAAATAGTGATCGCTTACGAAAGGGAGATCTGGTGCTCATCGACGCCGGTTGTGAGTACCGAGGCTATGCTTCCGACATTACGAGAACGTTTCCTGTCGGTGGTCGTTTTAGCAAACGGCAACGACAACTGTATGAGTTGGTCCTTGCGGCCGAGGAAGCGGCTTTTACTCGACTTGCTCCGGGTTTGGATTGGAATGCGGCTCACGTCGCCAGCGTGAAAGTGATCACCGAGGGTCTGGTTAAGCTCGGGCTTCTGGATGGCGACCCGGCCTCACTTATCGCGGAAGACGCTTATCGACGGTTTTACGGCCACCGCGTCGGCCACTGGCTGGGTTTGGATGTGCATGACGTAGGCGACTATCGTATAGGAGATACTTGGCGAACCTTAGAGGTGGGTATGGTCCTGACCGTTGAGCCAGGCTTGTATATCGGAGCGGACGATCCCACGGTGCCGGCTCCCTGGCGCGGTTTGGGCGTACGGGTTGAGGACAATGTCGTCATCACCGAGGAAGGATACGAGTTGCTCACGAAAAATCTCCCGAGAACCGTATCGGAAATTGAAGCGTGGATGCGGTGACCGGGGTGGGCAAGCAAACTCCCTCTAAGGAAGAGCACATCGTTGTTTCCGGCGGCGGTATGGTGGGTCTGAGTATTGCGCTACTCCTTGCCGACGGTCTCCCGGACTCATGCTCAATCTCCGTTTTAGAAAGCACCAAAGGTAAATCGGCGAGCGGCAGTTACTCACCATCCTTTGACGCTCGATCGACCGCGCTAAGTTACAGCTCCGCGCTTGTATTTCAGCGCTTGGGCTTGTGGGAGGACTTAGAGCCGGGACTGAGTGCGATCGAACGAATTCATGTTTCAACGCGGCAACGCTTTGGTAGTAGCGAGCTCAGCGCCAAGGAACAAGGCTGGAAGGCTTTGGGATGGGTGGTGGAAAATCATTGGTTGGGTCAGGTTCTGCTCTCCGCAGTCGCAAAGAACGATCGTATAGACCTACGCTTTGAGCAGCGGGTAACCGGTTTACGTCCAGCGGCCTCTGGCTTTTCCTTGCAGCTGGTCGACCGGGAAGAACACGCCGATTTGTTGATTGTTGCCGATGGTGCGAATTCCCAGCTTCGTGGGTTTCTCGGTATTGGCGATAAGCGTCGCGACTATCAGCAGCACGCACTGGTAGCCAATTTGGCTTTTGCTGGACAAGCGCAGGGCATTGCCTACGAGCGTTTCACCAATAGCGGTCCCCTGGCGTTGCTACCACTTCCACCTAGCCTGGAAGAGAAGAACCGTTTGGCTTTGGTCTGGTCGTTGCCCCCTTCCGAGGCCGCCGAACTCGTGGAGGCGTCAGACGATGAGTTCGCCAGCGCATTTATTGCCGCCTTTGGTCAGCGTCTTGGTAGACCGACGCGCGTCGGCCATCGGACTAGCTATCCACTCGCTCTGGTCGAAACCCGAGAGCAGGTTCGTTCCGGCTGTGTCATTTTGGGCAACGCAGCACACTCCCTTCACCCGGTCGCGGGACAGGGATTTAATCTCTCGATCCGCGATGCAGACGCCCTAGCGAGGCATTTAGCAGATGCAGATAGCGATGGGGCCAGCATCGGTAGTCTTGCGGTGCTCAACCGCTACTCACATTCCCGCGGCGATGACCAAGCACAGACGATTGCGGCCAGTGACGGGCTTCCCAAGTTGTTCATGAATTCCGACCCGCTAGTTTCTCTCGGCAGAGACTTGGCGCTGGCCGGATTGGATTTGTTTCCCGCGGCAAGGCGACAGTTTGTAAGAGAAGCGGCGGGCACGGCCTCTTTGGAAGCAACGGCGATGAGTAAAGATGCGTCATACCGCTGACATCGTCATTGTTGGCGGAGGTATAACGGGTTTGAGCGCGGCCCTTGCCTTGGGTGGCTCTGGGCTCAATGTCGTTGTCCTCGAGGCGCGCTCTTTGCCTGACGCAGTAGCAAGGGGCACAACGACAGTAGACGACTTCGACAGTCGGGTAAGTGCGCTCACTCCCAAATCGATTGATTTCTTGACGCGGTTAAACGCGTGGGAATGGATCGAAGCTATGCGCCACTGTCCGTACTCGCATATGACGGTATGGGATGCAGAAGGCACGGGCGAAATCGAGTTTGATGCGGGTGAAGTGTCAGCCCGAAGCTTGGGTAGTATCGTAGAGAATCGGGTGATTGTAACCGCGCTGGCGAGCGCCTTGGAGGAAGCCCCGAGCGTTTGCGTGATGGAAAATACCAAGCTCGCAGCCCTACGAGAAGCCAGCGAGGGTGACCCGAAGCGCTTATGCCTGTCGCTGGAAGACGGTGAGAGCAAGGGAGCCCAAGAATCGACCGATGAGCAAAGGGGCAACGATTACCGCTCCGGTGACCGCCAGCGGAAAGGTACGGAACTTTCCTGTGATTTGCTTATTGTTGCAGACGGCGCCCTTTCACCTACGCGTAAGTTGTTGGGCTTTGAGACACGACAATGGAGCTACGAGCACCGTGCCATCGTCACCACGGCAGAGTTTGAAAATCCACATCGTTTCACAGCCTGGCAACGCTTTTTACAGACTGGGCCTCTTGCCTTGCTTCCGCTAGCGGATTCGCAAGCGCGAATGTGCTCTATCGTTTGGTCTTGTAAAGAAGCACCGGCAAGTAGACTCCTGAAAATGAATGAAGCTGATTTCTGCGCGGAGTTGACCCACGCCAGTGAGGGTGTGCTCGGATCGGTTCGGCACTGTTCGCCCCGCTTGTCTTTCCCGCTTTATCAACGACACGCAATCGACTACGTGAAGACCGGTGTTGCGCTGGTTGGCGATGCAGCCCATTCGATTCATCCGCTGGCAGGACAAGGAGTCAACCTGGGGCTTGCCGATGTCGAGGCTCTCGCAGAGGAGCTCGTTCATGCTAAGGAACGATCACTGGATTTTGGTAGTGAGGTGCTACTTAAGCGCTATCAGCGCAGACGCAAGGGCGATAACTTACTGATGATGGCCGCAATGGATGGATTCAAGCGATTATTCGAGCAAGAGGCCCCAGCGCTGCGGTGGATGCGCAACGCTGGCATGCAGGGTGTAGCGGCAATGCCAGCGGTAAAACGTCGGATTATTCGGCACGCTATGGGTGTGGGAGTCTAGCGGCCCACCAGTGGGCACTTTTAGATTAGGTGCGTTTTTGTGTGCACTCTTTTTGGCGTTAGGTATTGGGGGTTAGCGTGCTGGGGGTTAGTGA
>JBCCQO010000126.1:0-8685 GCA_039024595.1 Pseudomonadota bacterium
ATTGCGTTGGGAGGGGATACTGATCGATCCGGTCGGCGCGCTCATTGCAGTACTGGTGTTTCAATACCTGCTGACGGGCCAAAATTCTTTCTGGCTATTTGCGAGCAGCGTTACCGCCGGTACCTTGACTGGTCTGGTGGGAGCATGGAGTCTGGGACAAGTGCTACGCAAGCACTGGGTTCCTGAGTATCTGTTGAATGTCCTGACGCTGGCTTGGGTGGTCTTAACCTTCGCATTAAGCGATGCGCTGTCCCATGAGTCCGGACTTCTTGCCGTCACCATCATGGGCGTTTGGCTTGGCAATATGAAAGAAATCGCTGTCCAGGAGATCCTTAGTTTTAAAGAAAGTCTTTCGATCATCATCATTTCCGTGCTGTTCGTTGTACTTGGGGCGCGGGTACATCCGGCGGAAATCTTGGCCACCGGTTGGCAAGGCGTTTTGATACTCCTGATCGTGTTAGCGGCACGCCCCGTCGTGGTGTGGCTGTCCACGATCGGAAGCGGTTACCGATGGCAACAGCGTGCCCTCATCTCCTGGGTGGCGCCACGCGGCATTGTTGCCGCGGCTGTGTCCTCGTTGTTTGCCCTTCGCCTGGAGGAAACGGGACAAGGGGGTGCGTCCGCACTGGTCGCTCTCACATTCCTCATCATCATCGCGACTGTGCTGTTGCAAAGTTTCACCGCTCGCCCGATGACTCAACTGTTGGGCTTGGCCGAGGCGGAGCCCAACGGCATCCTCTTTGTGGGTGCAAACAGCGTCGCACGGGCGCTGGCGAGTGCACTGCAGGTACACGGTTTCCGCGTAAAGCTAGCAGACACCTCCTACGAAGAGATTCGAACAGCGCGTATGGCGGGTCTTGAGGTGTACTACGGAGACCCATTGTCATCGCATGCAGATCAGTTTTTAGAACTCGCGGGGATCGGACGTTTGTTCGGCGTTAGCCGTCGCTCGCGATGGAATACGCTTGCCTGTATGAAATTTCGCCACGAATTTGGCGCGCAGCGCGTTTTTAGTTTACGGAATAGCGAAGACAACGATGAATCGGATCGCTCACGACTGGCGGACGATTATGCGCCGACAAGGCTTTTTGGAGCTGACGTAACGTTCAAAAAACTGGCCAGCCTCCTCGCACAGGGTGCACAGATCAAGACAATCAAGCTCTCGAAAGACTTAAAGCTCGAAGAATACAAACAGCGAAATAGAGCCTCAGTCCTTCCTCTCTTCTCCCTCGATGAGAAGAACAAACTTCGTGTACTGGAATCAACGGACGGAATCGATGATTCGGGAAACCCACCTCGCTTGATCGCTCTAGTTTGGAATGCACCCAGTTCGGAGGAGTTGGGCGAAAAGGACAAAGAAACTGGGATCAAAGCGACGAATAGCTGAGAACAGAGCATCTACGCGCCAACAATCGTTGGCTGGGGATTGTGCCTAGCTTTTGATTACAGTAGCGTAAAGGAAACCTGAGCGAGCAGGAGCGCATGCAAGCGATTCTCAAGCTGGATTTGGCGGGTCAGCCACGGGGCTGGCTTACCCTCTACGAGGCGGTCTCCGCCTACGCCAGAGGCGATGTCGTTTATGGCATTGGAGAGCCCCTTCCTCCTGTGTTTGGTGGTATCCAGCGTCTCTCCGGTATCCGCTCACGCATTGATCTACAGCCAATCGTTGCGCTCGAGGGCCGTATACGTCAGGGCTTTTCGCCGCCACTGTGCAATCGCACTTTGTTTCGAAGAGACGACCACCGCTGTCTGTACTGTGGCACTCAACACCCGCGCTCCGAACTCACCCGAGATCATGTATTACCAATCTCGCGTGGTGGTACGGATCGTTGGGAGAATGTGGTTGCGGCCTGCAAGCGATGCAACTGGCAGAAAGACAACAAGACACCAGAAGAAGCACACATGCCTTTGCTAGCAGTGCCCTTTCGACCCAACTCCTACGAGTGGCATTTCCTTGCTAAGGAGCGGATTCTGGCAGACCAGATGGAATATCTGAGTCAGCAGTTTAAAGCTCAGCGCGATTGGGCCAACTAGGCGACAAAGGGATGCTCGGCGCCTTCGCTAAACAGCGTTCGTTGAAGGATAAAGACTAGCAAACTCAGACTAAACCACTCAGCCAAAGCGGCTTCGTGAAACCGGATGGCCTTTCGATGGCCTTTGGATGGCCTTTGGATGGCCTTTGGATGGCCTTTGGAAGAGTGCACTAACCTCGAAAGTATCGCTGCGGTACGAGCGGCAGTTTCTGTACGGAAACCGGGTAGAGCTTGTCTCGAATGGAAACTTGAAGACGGTTTCCTACGACCGCTTGCTCCTTTTCGATGAAGCCCATCGCCACCGGTGCGTCCAGCGCTGGTGAATGCGCTCCGGAACTTATCCGGCCAACGGAACGGCCCTCTAGGGAAAACAATTCTTGTTGTTCACGCAGTGGTCGCTTTCCGTCGGCGACTAAGCCAACTCGAACTCGCGGGACACCTTCTTCGATCTGTCGCCCAATGATTTCAGCTCCCGGGTATCCACCTGCCCGCGCGCCACCGGGCCGCCGAGCTGCGTGAATCGACCAAAGCAGCCTTGCTTCTATCGGTGATATCGTGGCGGATAACTCATGTCCGTAGAGGCATAGACCCACTTCCAGTCGCAGCGAATCCCGCGCACCCAAACCAATCGACTGGATCTGTTCCTGTTTCAGGAGTGCCCTGGCAACTATTTCCGTATGCTCCGGAGCGATGGACAGCTCATAGCCGTCTTCTCCGGTATAACCGGAACAACTTACAAAGATTTCGATGCCTTCGAACTCACAGGTGAGCGTGTGCATAAATGGTAGCGTCGCAAGCTCTGGAATCAGAGAACCCAGCACAGCCCGCGCCTGCGGACCTTGTACAGCCAGCAGACCCCGATCTCTCCACTCGGTGAGTGTCTGTTCCGGTGACAACTTGGCATCGATCCAAGCGCGATCTTCATCTTTGCAGGCGGCATTCACGACCATAAAAAACGTCTCTTCCGCCAAGCGCGTGATCATCACATCATCTCGAACACCGCCGTTCTCGTTCGTAAGCAAAGCGTAGGTCATGCGGTTCTCACCCAAAGACTGAAGGTCGACGGGGAGCAGAGCTTCTAAAGTATCCGTGATGCCGGGGCCTTCGAGGAGAAACTGGCCCATATGAGATACGTCGAACAATCCAACGGACTCGCGCGTATGCCGGTGCTCGGAAAGCACGCCGGAAGGAAACTGCACAGGCATTTCATAACCTGCAAAGGGAACCAAGCGCGCACCGAGTTCCTGGTGCAATCCGTAAAGAGGAGTTGTGCGAAGCTTCATACTGATCTCTAGTACCGAACCGCTGCTACGACGGGCCGCGACTGTAGCACGGTAAACAGCTGCGTGTGCGTACTGAAAAGAAACCAGCGGCAGCGGATCAGCGCCAGCAGCCGCTTACCAATAGCAAGGAGACGCTGCGCGAGTCTCAAGCGTCTTTGTACCTGGGCTCGCTTACGAGGATAATCGCGGCGTGTACAGAAACCATCGATCCCTCTGTGACTGCTTTAGATTCGAAATACGCACTGTCCACCGTTAGCTTGATCGGCATGCCCGGAGTGGGCAAGAGCACCGTCGGTGTGATTCTCGCAAAGCTGCTCGGGCTCGATTTTTTGGACACGGATCTCAGCATCCAAGCTCGAGAACAGCGCAGCTTGCAGGAAATCTTGGACAGCGATGGCTACTTACGGCTACGGGATATTGAAGAACGCGTCCTCCTAGAGGTGCCGATAGAAATGCGGGTAGTCGCAACGGGCGGCAGCGTTGTCTACAGCGACGCCGCGATGCAACGATTAAAGCGTTCGGGCACGGTAATCTACCTGGCCGCCGACATACAGACGCTGAAGGACCGTGTTGCTACCAACCCCGAGCGCGGTATTGCGAGTGCGGCGGGGCTCACCTTTGAAGACATTTACGCAGAACGAACACCGAAGTACGAACACTACGCCGACTACAGCGTGACTGCGACGAACCAGAACGCCGATGAGGTCGCCCAAACGATAGGGAAAATCTTGTTAGCACAGAACGATTGAATACGGTGTCCATAGAGTAGGCGCGAACACGTACCGTTCGCGTCACCGAACACGGAGTCGCACCCGGCCCGTGAGCGTCCGTTCCCCGCCAAGCCTTGTAAGCGACTAAGTAGCTAGGCTTTTTTCTCTACTCGCATTTTTATATCGAACTGGCATGAGCATTGCTGAAGGCCTATTGCATCGACTGCCTAGATGCGGGACGGGGCTGCTTTGGCTTGCGGGGGACTCAGGTCCGACAAGGATGTTGCGCAAAGACTTCAAGGATGAAGGCCGCAGCCCCGTTTCTTTTATTCGATTCACGCTTGCAGCGTTCGAAAAATCCGAATAGTCGTGCGGAAAAAAAGCGAATAAGGCGATTGACGAACGGTTTCATGTGAATGATATTTACGCCGTGGATGACCCGTAATCATCAGGAGGTGATTCATGGGAGATCGCAGTCTGCACCAAGACAAAGACTCCGCCCCGGTAAGTGGCGACGAGCTGTTTGAGCCAGTGATCGGAGAGTTCTCGGAAGAGGCCTACGAAGGTCTGAGTACGATATCTTCGGAAAAGCACGAATTGGCGGAAAAACGCCGACGTGCGGAAAAAAGGCTCGAAGAACTTCGTCTCCGCGAAGAGCTGGGCGATTACGACCTGGAGTTCGACGACTTCTGACCTAGCGCAAAGCGCTTGATTGGAAGGTGTCACCAGCTGCCGCGAACCGCGCGGTGTAGGGCTGTATTTACTCTCGATTTTGACCCACTGGTTTTCTTTTGCAGGTTCTCTTTTGCAGGATTTCTTTCGCAGATCTTCTCTATTCAGCTTATTCAGGCTGCGCTTGTTTCCTGCTGCCAGTCAAACACGTTTAGCTCAATAAATATAAAAGCGAACAACCACAGGGCCGCGTCCCAGAAGTCCAGAAACTTCCCTTTGAATCCCCAGTAAATGGCCGCGGTAAACAACGTGCCGTAGAGCACGTATTTCACATATCGCGTTCCGGCAACAACGCTGTCCGTCAAACGCCCCTTTAACTGGAGTCGAACTTCGATCTCAAGCACCAGCACCACCAATATCCATGCGGCGGAGTTGATGACATCTGCCCAGGCCAGATAACGGCTTGTCTGGAGCACCGTGCCCTCCGCAACGATGCTGAAGCCACTAATTTGACTCAAGGGCGGGCGCAGGCCCTCACAATTCCCTTCGGTCAGTGGTAGATATTCATCTAAGCGCTGGAGCACAGACCACTGCTCAGCCACCCGGGCACACGCGTCCCAGTTGGCTAGCGGCACCGTATCGTAGATCGTAATGAGTTCAGAGCAATAACCGAAAAATGCCCAGAGGACGGCTGCGCCGCAGAGAATGCGCACACCGTGTAGCAGTCGTTTTACCGCTGTCGTCAGTTGCTCGTCTTCGAGCACACAGGTTTCTAGCTCGAACAACAGGAGTACGATAACCCAGGCCGCCGTGTCGATGGTCGCAGCAAAAACCTGAACAAATTCTGCGAAAGAGAGAGACCCACTGAAGGTATGACTAAGGGAGCCGAGTTCCTCCTGCATAAAAAAATAAATGTTTGCCAGCAGAAGTGAATAGGTCAGGTACTTCACCAAAGTGAAGATTGGTAAACCTGGGCGAAGGCGCAACTGATTCACAAGCTTAGGTCCTCAGCGGTGATGAACACGTGTCTTAGACCTGCAGCAGGAGATGCTCTCGCTCCCAGGAGCTGATGACCCGGTTGAACTCCTCAAACTCATCAAGCTTGACGGCTGCGTAGGCTCGCAAAAACAAATCCCCAAACAACTCGGTCAGCGCAGGGGAACTTTGCAGGTTCCGCAAAGCTTCTTCGAGGCTTCTCGCCACCTGTACCGCATCTTCGTTTGCCGTGCCTAGATGCGGCTCCGACGGCTTCAGCGACTCTCGCATCCCCAGCAGCCCGCTTGCCAGAGTCGCTGCAAGGGCCAAATACGGGTTTGCATCGGCACCTGGGAAACGGTTTTCAACCCGAGTCGCTTTCGCATCACTTTGCGGTACGCGGAACGCGACCGTTCGGTTATCCAATCCCCAATTCAAGTTGATGGGTGCTGAAATGTCCGGCGCCAAGCGTCGATAAGAGTTCACATTGGGCGCATAGAGGCTGATCAGTTCTGGTGTATACCGTTGCAGGCCACCAATGTACGCCATGAACGCATCACTGTACTCACCGCTCTCAGTGCTAAAGATATTGTTACCCTCGCGGTCCAATACACTTTGGTGAATGTGCATTGCGCTTCCTGGCTCCTGCTGCATTGGCTTTGCCATAAAGGTCGCGTACATGTCATGTTTTAGGGCGGCTTCACGGACGATTCGCTTAAACAGAAAGACCTGATCTGCGAGCGCGAGCGGATCACCGTGACGGAAGTTGATTTCCATCTGGGCTGCGCCCTGCTCGTGAATCAACGTATCTACATCGAGCTCTTCTGCCTCCGCGTAGTCATACATATCCTCAACGAAGTCCTCAAATTCGGCCACCGCATCCATGCTGTAAGACAAACGCGCTGACTCACGACGACCGCTACGGCCGATAGGAGGCTGGAGTTCGTACTCCGCGTCCTCGTTCCGTCCGACGAGATAGAACTCCATTTCGGGAGCGACCACCGGTGTCAATCCTGCTTCTTCGTAGGCCTCAAGAACTCGCCTTAGGACGCTTCTCGAGGCGAGCGGGTGCAGTTCCCCCTCTTGTGTGTAGCAGTCGTGAATGATTTGCGCGGTGGGCTCGCGCGCCCAGGGCACTAGACGCGGCGCGCAATCTCCAGGCCTTAGGAGCATGTCCGTATCCGTTGGCTCAACAAATTCCCAATGAAGATCGCTGTATTCACCGGTGACTGTTTGAATCAAAATACCCTCCGGCAGTCTCGGCTCCCCCTGGGAAATAAACTGATGCGCCGGAATAAACTTCCCGCGCGCATTGCCGGTAAGGTCAGGGACTAGGCACTCAACTTCAGAAATCTGATTTTTCGCAAGCCAATCGCGCAGTGAGTTATCAACGGAACTCATAGAAACAGCCAAATACGGGTGGCCGATTAGTATCTCAGTGCAATTGAGGGAGCGGCAAGGGATCGTCCGAGCCAATTGCTACCCAAAAAGTAGTGCAGTCTCCACCGCTCGGTGGACGAAAATCCTGGGCAAGAAGACGCAGCGGTAGTGCTTTTGATGGTCGTTGAACACGTGGCTATCAGGTCCGCGGAGTACTAGCATGGGAAGCCAAGCGTAAAAATACCTCGATGCAATTAAGGTCAACCTCGATGCCGTTACCCGCAATACCACTAATCGATCGCGAGTCGCAAAGCTGGCAAGAACAGCTTCAAAAGGCGATTAGGACCCCGCTTGCGCTCGCAGCGGAAATCGGTATCGAGCTAAAAGACCTGCCCTACTCCCTGGACGCTCAGGAGGAATTTCCCCTACTGGTGCCCCATGCGTTCGCGGCGCGCATCAAGCGAGGCGACCCCCAGGACCCACTGCTCAGGCAAGTACTCGCGAGCCGCGATGAGCTCGTGGTCGGACAAGGCTTCGGCGACGATCCGGTAGGGGAAGTTGAACGAAGCAGCGGAGACACAGCCGTCATCAAGAAGTACCAAGGTAGAGCGCTCCTTGTGCTGACGGGGCAGTGCGCAGTGAATTGCCGCTACTGTTTCCGCCGCCACTATCCCTACGAGGAGCAACGGCAATCGACTCGCGAGCGTGATGCAACACTCAACCAGTTGCTGGACGACGACGGGCTAAAGGAAATTATCCTAAGCGGTGGTGACCCGCTCGTGTTGCCTGATAAGTCTATTGCCCGGATTTTTAAGCTTGTAGAGACGCGTCGTCCCGACATTACCCTGAGAATTCACAGTCGGCTCCCGATTGTTATTCCCGATCGAATATCCGATTCCTTTTTAGCCCTCGCTGGGGCATCTAAGCTCAAGCTTGTTGTCGTTCTCCACGCCAATCATCCCCAGGAAATAGACCATGGGGTGGTACGGGCGATCGGAGCGCTCAAGCATCACGGCGTACTGGTACTTAACCAGTCCGTCATGCTGGCCAAGGTTAATGATGACTCGAGTGTGCTAGCTGAACTAAATGATCGCCTCTTTGCCGCCGGCGCCTTGCCCTACTACATCCATTTGCTTGATCGGGTAGCGGGCGCCGTCCATTTTGAGGTGGAGGAAGTGCGGGCTCAGAAGATTCTCGGCGAGTTGGCGGAATGCAGACCGGGATATCTCGTGCCAAAACTTGCCAGAGAACTGGCAGGTGCAGACAGCAAGCGTGAGCTACCGCCGCTTTACGGGGAGTTGAATAGCTGCGGGTGAACGGCCATGACAAGGACTTGGCGAAGCGAAGGTGGCCTTTGTGAGCAAGGGCTCAAGCATCCGGAAAAGTCCGCCAGGACGTGCACGGCAATCAGCTCTTGCCCCCGTGGTAGTGGCTACTATGCGGCCATAGCTGGTTCTGGTTTATCACGGAGCTATCCTCGGGCGATAGCGGGTCTCACACGGGGCTTACACAGGGCTAACGCTGCCGACTCAAACGCTCGCGGTCGCGGCACTAAAGCCGCCAGCTTGAGGCGCCGATTGATCGCTTTTGGATTGATTAATCAGCGATTTAAGCGCCTGCATGCGATCCGCA
>JBCCQO010000127.1:0-8679 GCA_039024595.1 Pseudomonadota bacterium
CCACCACCACTTTCGTAAATATGGTCGACTTCAAGGCTGATGATTTTACGATCTGGGAAGAGCTTGGATAGCCGCTCTGTGGCTATCGCATCAGCGCGTACATCGAGGAACTTCGGTGTAAATACAGCACCATTGGCAACGTAGTAGTTGGCATAGCTGGTAAACAGCTCCTCGCTCGTATTGCGGGGCGCCAGTGCACTTGGAATGTCGACAACGGTGAAGGAACGTCCACGAGCATCGCGCTCGGACGCGAGAATTGCTCTCGACTCTTCGAGCGCCTCGCCCCAAATACTGTCGTCGCCGGGGTAGCCACTGGTCATAAGCAAGCCCGGGCGTACGATTCGCAGTGCGCCATCGATGTGTCCGTCCGTAATATCCCGACCAGCGACACCAGGAAGCCAGATCACCTTCTGCACGCCGAGCAGCCGCTTCAGTTCCGCAGTCATCTCCTTTTTGCTGAGGCCAGGGTTTCGATTGTCATTGAGCCAGCAGCTGTCCGTCAGTAACAGGGTGCCGTCGCCATCAAACTCAATGCCCCCGCCTTCGCCAACAAGCGGTGTGCTGATGCGCGAAATCTGAAGATGATCGGCTACTCGCGCCGCTACCTTTCCATCATCGTTTCTGGGTGACTGTTTGCCACCCCAACCATTGAAGTTGAAGTCGACCGCCGCCAAAGCACCGCGACGATTGGTCACAAAAACCGGTCCACTGTCGCGCATCCACATATCGTTCGTAGGAATGGCAACTGGCAGTACGCGCTCGCCGCAAAGTTCCGTCACGCTTGCGAAGTCCGCTGGATGAGCTGCCATATATACTGGTTCGAACTTGCTGATCGCGCGGGCGAGTCTCCCAAGGTGCTCTTGGGTAGCTTCTAGGCTCGACTGATCGCCGTAGATCGAGACGTCGTGTGGCCACGACATCCAGGTGGCCGCATGGAGAGCCTCTTCCGCCGGGGCAATCCAGTCCGCAGCGGCGCTGCCTCTAGCGGGCGATATAAGGCCAACAGCCATAGCGAGTTTCAACAAATTTCGGCGCCTGAGCATAGCGACTTCTCCGTTCATTGATTGCTTCGGTGGATGTCGTGAGGAGATTACGGCGACAACCAAAACCTAACGTCCGTCGCAGCGTTGCGCTTTGGGCGTTAGACCCCTGCCCCAAGATCAATGCAAGTTCCATTTGGACTACCTCCACAATCCCCCAGTGGGGAGTGTGCGATAGGCGATTGGTTTTACTGGTGCGCTGGCGACGCAGTTACGACTCACGAGTGATGACCCGTAGAAGGACCATCAACGGTAGGGTAGGTCTGAAAAGAACAGGCTACAAACGACTAATTGTGATCGATAAGCCAAAAAATACTCATGTGTAGATGCTTGGCCGCAATTTTTCTTGCAGATCGACCTGGTCAGCACAGCGTTGCATAAGCTTCGCATTCACCTGATGGCTTGCTTCCTAAGCAAAGCGTAATTCAGAAACGAAAAGGCTACCCAGTAGGTTAGCTATGCGAGATCTAGAAGACCACGGCAATAGCACGAGACCCTAAGGGACCGGCTGCGATGTTCCTTCAAGTACATCATTACCGCTGCCGTTAGTGTCATTGAAGCTAGGATTACCCTGCCCTCGTCCTACGATTGAGTTGCTCGCTCCCAGTAGGCGGATATCGATGGCAGCAGACGACGCTGAAAAGTCGTTCGCCACGACAGTCCAGTTCTCGACCGGTCTATTTTCCTGACCGCCTCCCAAGAATAACCATTCGCGCGTACCACCGATGAATCGGTTGGCGCTGATAACTCCGTTATTGGCGTTAATGATCTCTATCCCGACACCGTTATCTCTGGTCTGGCCTCCGGTCGCGCCGCGAAAAATATTCCCCGATATGGCCACCTGATTATCAATCGCAACACCGCCACCGTGTGATACCTGAATAGCAATCCCAAACCCATTCACAAGCCTATTATTAAATGTGTTCCCCTTGATGGTCGTGCTGTTGCTGGCGGGTGACTGGCCCGCCCGGCTTTCAACGAGTATTCCAAAACGACCGAACAGCGGTTCGTTTTCGCTGTAGTTCAAGTTGTTGAAGTCGATTGTGTTTCCAAGAATGGTCGCGCTTTGGTTTGCATTCAGGAAGAGTATCGGGACGCCAACAGAGGTAAACGTATTGAAATTGATGTCGACCTGACCCTGCCCTGCGATACTGCTATAGACCCCTTGGTCAAGTTGCTCGAAAGTCGAACGATTCACACGCAAGGTCCCAAGAATCTGCTCCGAGCAATTGTCAGCCGCGAACATAGTGACGCCTTCGACGAAGTCAGACGCGTTAAGACCTTGACCGCGAATGCTTACGCGATCAACCGTACCAAAGGTTGTGCGATCTGCGCAGTCTGTCGGGTCACTGCTAAACCTTATTACCGCAAGCTCAGAGGGTGTCTGGCACGGTGAATCGACCTCGATCGTCATAAAACGAACCGTAATGCCGAATCCGTTGCTGAACTGAAATACGTCCGCATTACCCGCATTGCAATCGGCAAAGCCGTTCTGAATCACGACCCGGGTATTGGCGATTGAAATACCTCGCAACTCGCCGGTGAAACCATCAACAGCGACCTGAGAGCCGATGCTGTAACTGGGTGACGTTAAGACGACACTCCCAAACCCCTGCTCCGTCGCTGCCTCAAGCGCACACTCTAGATTGGGTCCGTCATCCCCACCGCTCGCGATCACTAGTAAAGAACCGCCGTCCTGCGATACGTTTTGACCACAGCCGATTTGCGCGTGGGCCGTTGAAGTGAGACTCAGCGTCCATAGGGTCGCCAGCAACACGATAAGGCGAAGCATAATGCCATCCTCCTCGGTTTCTGATTCCGTTCGTACCCGGATCAGTAGGGTTGTTATTCTATTGGCATCTTATTACCAAGTATGTGGCATGTCACTTAGCCCGCTTACTGGCTACCGGAAGAAAGTCCTTGTGCAAAACCGCCCTAAACATTGAGTTTATGGGCTGTTCACCGGGAACGGGAAACATTCGGGATCGTTGGCCTCCAATTACGAAACGGTTATTGGATGGTGCTCTGATATCCCATGCGGAAGGCTGCTACGGGTTCGCCGTTCGACTTGACCATATCACCAAGAGTGCCTTTTCCCGAAAGCACCTTCATCTGTCTTTTACTCTTCTTCCCGACTGACAGGGACTGCGTTTCGAAAATTTTGACTATGTCATCAACTTGTGCAATTAAGTCCACGGTCACCAGGGAAATCAGCCGCGCAAGCTGACCAGCTCGATCAATAACAAGAATCCTGTTACGGAGCAATTTCACCATAAAAACAGCAACAACGGATGTGCCAGTCTTCGCTGGCGACTTGTTTTCTGATGCCGCGCTGAAAGACCCATTCCCTCACTACCGGCAATTGCGCGACGCAGGGCCGGTGGTTTTCCTTGAGTCGCTGGGAATGTATGGGGTCGGTCGATACAGCGATGTCAGAATGGCCCTGCGATCCTGGGATCATCTGGTTTCCAGCGAAGGCATTGGGATGAATCCCTTGATTAACAATCTAGAGGGACGTCCCGCAAACATCATCACCAGCGACGAGCCAGAACATTCGCGGATGAAGCGGCCCCTTCTAAAGTCGATCGGGCCCAAACCCATCGACTCCTATCGCGATCAGCTCAAGGAACTCATTAGTGCACATACCGAGAAGCTGATTGGTACGGGCTGGTTCGAAGGTGTTTCCACGCTTGCACACTTTCTGCCAGTTTCGGTCATCTCTCACCTGGTTGGGCTGCCTGATGAGGGCCGTGAAAACATGCTGCGTTGGGCGTCCTCCACCTTTAACTTCCTCGGCCCCAATATGGACAATGTCGAAGAAGATCTCGCCGCGTTTCAGGAGGTCAATGAGTTTCTCGCGACGGTGCCCATCGATAGCTTGAAGGAGGGTAGCTGGGCAGACGATTTGTTCAAGGCTGCCAAACGCGGTGATCTGGATGTCTTCGAGGCGCGCGGCGCACTTGCTACTTATGTCCTCCCGGCTCTGGACACAACGATTTTTGCGAAGGCTAACCTTATCTACAACCTCGGCGCCAACCCAGATCAATGGGCCAAGCTAAAAGCCGAACCCGAGCTAATTATGAGCGCTGTCTATGAAGGCGTCCGCCACAGTGCAACCGTCCGTGCCTTCTCCCGCTTTGCTAAGAAGGAGTACCACGAGGGCGATGTACACGTTCCGGAAGGGGAACGGGTTGTCCTTTTTTTTGGGGCGGCCAACCGTGATGAGCGACAATATGATGATCCCGACGCCTTCCGTGTTGACAGGAACCCGACCGACAATCTGGGTTGGGGGCACGGACAGCATCTGTGCGCCGGGATGTTTCTGGCACGCCTAGAGATGCAAGTGATGCTCGAAGCCCTGGTAGAACAGGTCGACACGATCGAAGTGGACTCACCGATTTACGGGAATAACCAGGGGCTCTATGGCCTGGATTCGATGCAAATCAGGCTGACTTGAGGTTGACTAGTGCAGCGGCTATGCCCAGCGTCATTCCAAACCGATCGCCTCGCTGCTCCACCGTAACGGGTACTCGATTGCGGCGGTTCCCGGGGAAGCTTATGCAATCTACCCGTACTTCCTGCTGGCAATCAGAACCTATTGGATTGTCACCATGCGGTGCTTGCGCTATCTAATTCCCTCCATAATGGCTTCACAAAATGCTTCCGGACCTCCATCGCCGAGAAAACTGCCGAATGCCTTCAAATAGCCCGCTTCGAGCTGTTCTTCAGCCTCCTGGGTGTCTTCGCCGGAATCCCAGCGTTGCTTGAGTTCCTTGAGGTAGTTCTCGAGTGGATCGCAGCGTAGCCACTCATTTTCATAAATGATGCCGAAGCTGTTGTTGGCGAATTTTAGCTGCTCATCGCTTGCGCAGTCCGCGCTCCCGAACCAACCCCACAGCTGCTCGCAGAACTCGGAATCTCCCGGTGTTACTCGGTAACTGAGATCGCGAATAGCGTTACGGACGTCTTGTTTCGCATAGCACTGGTAAATTTTCGGGCACAGCCGCATTTTAGGCCCTTTGACTACAGATCCGGGCGTCTTTACCGCGTCGGCCATCTTTCTAGGCGTCTTCGTTAAATCACCACCTCGTGTCGTTTGGCTACCTGCATCGCTACTGGCAACTTGGTTGGTTGACTGTTCGGTTGGAAGCGTTTTTTGCTCGGAAGCCATTTGTGTGAGTCCTGCGGGACAGAGAGGGTCACCGAAATGATTTTCAAAGCGGTTGTCGGCGGCTGAAAGGCTCACGTCATCGCTAGCAAATAAAGCGCAGTTATCGTTGCTTCGAAACAGGTTAGCTTTTGCCGTTAACGATCCGCGCTTTGCGTAGACTGCTGCGCTTTGGTGGCAGCAGTAAACGTATGAGCTACCAGCATTGCTTATCTCGACATGTTCAAGCGTCGCATCCGTTTCTGTATGGATACCCCGCCAGTAGCCGGGTTCGTCCAACTTACCCTGCATGACGATGGGCGCCTCTTTCGTGCCTACGGCATAAAGCTCGCCGTTGTCGTAAACACCGAGCCCCGAATTGGACTCAAACTCGATAATCACTCCGGGTTCTATCGTTAGCTTGGCGGTGACGTTGGTTACCTGCCCAGCTCTGACGATGTAATCAACAGGCCGAGATAGGTGACGCAAGGTCAGTGGTTGATTTATGTATTCGGGAAGATACTGAGCGTCGGCACAGATATCCGCCTCGTTATTGAGGAAGGAATTCTGATCGAGTGTTAGCTGCGCTTGCGTCTTAGCGCTGAGTGCGCAGCCTTGGTTGTCTCTAAAAACGCTGCTCTTTACGTCAAGCGTTCCGCCTTTGGCCAGGACTCCTGATGCTGCATTGCAACAGTACACATAATTTGCGCCGGCGTTCTTGAGCTCGACATGTTCAAGCAGCGCCTGGGATTCCGTATGAACACCCCGCCAGTAGCCCGGCCTGTCTTCGGCGCCCTTGAGCACGATTGGGTTGTCCGCGGTACCCTGCGCGTACAGTCCGCCGGTGTCATACACACCTAGACCTGCATTTTCCTCGAATTCGATCACGACTCCTGGGTCGATGGTGAGTGCTTGAGTCACGTTCACGACCTGGCCTGCTTGTACGATGTAATCGACCTCGCTCTCCGTATCGATCAACCGAGTACTCCGCCTGATGTCACTGGGGAGATAGCCTCCGGCGGTGCAGATATCCTGCTGTTCAAGAGAGGGATTTCGCTCACCATTAATGAGCAGATCTACGCGCTGGCGAGCGTAAACCTCACAACTTTGTTGCTTAGCAAATTCGACGCTCTCTAAGGCCACGCTGCCACTCCGAGCGAAAATCGCGGCCGGCTGGTTGCAACAGTACACATAGTCTCGCCCAGCGTTGCTGATCTGCACATGTTTCAACAGGAGGGATTTTTCGCTGTAGATACCGCGCCAGTACCCAATTTGGTCTTGTATTCCGCGAATAGCTATGGGTTCCTCCGTCGTTCCATTTGCCTGTAAGGTACCAGCGTCGTAGAAGCCCAGACCGGAGTTTCTTCCCATCTCGATCGTGACTCCAGCCTCAATGCTGAGCCTAGCCGTGATGTCGGTAACTTGATCGTCGGGTACGTAGTAATCCACTTCGCGCCCTGAACGCCGTAATACGGTGTCTTCCTGGATAGAGGCGGGAAGTGGGACGGGGTCAGCGCAGATGTCGGCCTCATTACTCTCAAACTGGCTGTCCTGAATGCTCAAGTTTGTAGAGGTCGTCGCGCTTAGCGCGCAACCCTGATTGCCGGTCAGAGCACTGCTTCTTAGCTCTAGAGAGCCACCTTTGCCCAAAATTCCCGCAGCGCCGTTGCAGCAATAAACATAGGTTGAGCCGGCATTTTTGAGTTCTACATGTTCAAGTAGCGCTTGCGATTCGGTGTGAATACCTCTCCAGTAGCCAGGACGATCTTCTTTGCCTTTGAAGACGATCGGTTGGTCCTGGTCTCCTTGGGCAAGCAGTGACCCTGAATCGTAAACACCGAGACCAGAGTTTTGCCCCATCTCGATGATCACCCCGGCTTCAATGCTGAGCTTTGCCGTGATATCGGTAACTTGGTTGTCGGGAGCGTAGTAATCGACTTCCCGCCCCGATCGTCGCAGTACTGTGTCCTCCCTAATGGAGATAGGAAGTGGGACCGGATCAGCGCAGACATCGGCCTCGTTGTTCTCATAGCGATTATCTTGAATACTCAATTCGGTAGACGTCGTCGCGCTTATTGCACAGCCTTGATTTCTAATCAAAGCGCTGTTCTTTATGTCTAAAGATCCACCTTTAGCAAAAACCCCGGCAGCGCCATTGCAGCAATAAACGTAGGTTGAGCCCGCGTTTTTCACCTCGACATGTTCAAGCAGCGCCTGAGATTCCGTATGAACACCCCGCCAATAGCCGGGAAGATCTTCTTTACCTCTCAGCACGATCGGGCGGTCCTCGGTTCCTTGCGCATTCAGTACGCCGGCGTCGTAAACACCAAGTCCCGCGTTCTCCTCAAATTCGATCACCACACCGGGGTCAATGGTGAGTGACTTCGTGATGTTTACGACCTGACCCGCTTTTACGAAGTAGTCGACGGCGCGCTCTGTAGCGATCAGCCGAGTTCCCCGATTCACATCGGCAGGCAGATAGCCGCCTCCAGTGCAGATGTCCCGCTCATCGAGTTTGCTATTCCGCTGACCATCGATCGTCAGATTGACGCGCTGGCGCGCATACACCTCACAACTTTCTAACTGGGTAAACTCGACCTGCTCAAGGAGCACGCTGCCGCTTCGAGCGAACACCGCCGCCGGTGAATTACAACAATAAACATAGTTCCCTCCAGCGTTGGCAATCCTGACGTGCCTTAACGCGAGTGATCCCTCACTGTGAATGCCGCGCCAGAAGCCAATCTGGTCCTTAGCACCGCGCAGCGTAATGGGCCGCTCTGCCGTGCCGCCTGCGGTAAGCGTGCCACCTTCATAGAGTCCTAGGCCTGCATCAGCCTCAAAATGAATTACGACCCCCGCTTCGATGGTAAGCGGTGCAGTTACATCAATCCTGCACGCAGCACGATAGTCGACCGCGGCGGCGCTACCGCGGAGTGTCGTAGCTTCTGTGATTTGGCAGGGAAGTTCTTGTCCGTTTGGATCGACGATACCAACGGTGGCTATCGGTGTTGTAACTGTGGCGGTTTTGGATTGATGCTTTTTTAGAATGTCTTGCCAGTCTTGCGCGAGCGAGTGCGAGCTTGCCCACACCGTGATCAGTCCAATAATGAAAGCCGCAACGCGCATCCTGACGCCCCCACTTACTCGACGTCATTGTGTCTCTTATGGGTGATTGGGTAATCATCAAACTTGATGAAAACGCCGCACAGACAACAACACGCTCACTGCTTAGACAGAAGATCAAAGCAGTAGAACCGCTGTCACCTTTTTCAGTCGTGGACACATCTAATAGTCTGGCCAATGGCATGTCGCTCTCCCGGCTTTAGGCGCACTCTATTCTCTAGTGCAATAGCCGGCTCGATGCAGACCATGCGCTGATACCCATAGTCATCGAAGTCTTCCATTGAAGCCGCCACTCTTGGTCCTGGATTCCAAACTACCAGGTCCGTATTGCCCCAGGCGTCAATCTCGATCTTGCGTGAACGACCAGAA
>JBCCQO010000128.1:0-8633 GCA_039024595.1 Pseudomonadota bacterium
CTGGTCACCTGCGCCTCGAAGATTAACGCTTGAGCTGCCTCCACCTCCCTCGTCTTGAAAGATTGAGTTTCCGTTCCCGCCCGAAGGAAGCTCGTGGAGGAAGTCTGCGATGGAGTTTGCCGGCGTGTATTCGAACTGTTCTAGCGTCAGAACCTGTACGGGCAGGGCGTTTACATCAGAGTCTATACCGCTCTGGATTTTACTGCCGGTGACGATGACCTCTTCGAGTTTCTTGTCGGGTTCCTTCAGTGTCTGTGCCAGCGCCAGCGGTGCGCTGGCTGCTGCCACCGCGATGGCGAGAGCCGTGGCCTTGCTACCTTGAGTGTTCATGCTTTCCTAACCCCTGATAATGTTGGTACGGGCCGCGTAGGGCCGATTCGATACCTAATTGCGTGCAATCTGATGCTCTTGCGGGTAGCTAAAATAGCTTTATGTAGTAATATTATCTAAAGGTATACCGCTTTCTAACCATTTCGCAACTTTTTGTTTTTCTGCGAGTTGAGAATGGATTTCAATTGTCCATATTCGCTTGGCCAGCAGCTGCAGTCTTCACAGCCAGTTCGTAGCGTCCGTGTAAGTTACCTTTCCTGGTGCGCTACGTCATTCATTGAAATATCTTGTTGAAAAGATATAGTTTGATGGTGGCGATCGTATAGGAAGGAAGCGTGTTCTGCAGTCTTTTGTGGTGGTGGATATCCTCTGGTGGGGTTTCATGAGCGGACGCGGTGAATCAGTAAGCTGTCGGCCTCGCGTGAGCTGCAGAGCTGCTAATAGACGGAGCAGCCCTTACCGTCCTCTATTTGCACTCCTAGTACTCGCAGGCTTGGTCATCACCGGCCCTGGCTGGGCACAAGCTCAGAGAGACTTGCTAAAGACTCCCTATATTCAACGACTACCGGGCGTCGAGCCGTTTTTTGCGGAGCGTGGACATCTCATTGCGCCGGAGAACCGAAGTCGCAGCGACAGCAAACTTGTTCAGGTTTCCTACGCCCGCCTTCCCAGTACAGCTAAGCAGCCTGGCACTCCAATCTTTTACCTAAGCGGTGGCCCAGGAGACGCGATTGTCGGTGACTTTGTAAATAATGACTTTGACGGCGATTTCTGGGATCCGTTTCTCGCGATGATTCAGGATTTTCGATCGGTAGCCGATGTGATTTTGGTCGGTCAGCGCGGTGCCGGGCTGTCAGTCCCCTATATGGGATGCCCCAATCAGCTAGAACTCGTATCCCCCCGCGATTACTTTGATGCGCAAAAATTGCTAGAAGCGAGGCGCCGCTATGCTCGTGAATGCCGCACAGCTTGGCGCACGGCTGGTCGCGATTTGGATGGCTACACTGCCTTCGAGCTTGCAGACGATATCAACGACCTTCGTTTGGCTTTGGGTTTTGACAAGGTGGTATTGACCGGCGGTAGCTTTGGCTCGCAGATGAGCTTTACCCTCGTACGTCGTTATCCGGAGATGATTGACAAGCTCGTGCTCCGCGGCCTTGAAGACACGGCCGATACGCTGGATCGACCGTCCGGTTATCTCGATGCCATGCGACTTATTCTTGCTGATGCGGAGGAAGATCCCGCTATTGCAGCAAAGATTCCTGAGGGCGGCATCCTCAACGCCATCAAGGCGCTGATTAAAACCCTCGAGGCTGAACCAATGAATATAGACGGCATGAGCGTACCCCTTACCGCCGATCTAGTTCGATGGCTCTGGCGTCAGGATCCCGGCGGCTGGCGCCTTGGTGAGAGGATGGGGCCGCACCTCTGGCCCGCGAATCTTCTGCCTATGCTCAGCGGAGACTTCAGCGATGTTGCAAGGTTGGTGAATGCCCTTAGTAAGCGAGCGGCGTCGTTTAGCGACAACGGCCCGGTTGCGATGAGTTCGGCCGTTGATTGCTCTCTGGCCCCTACTTATAGCGAGTGGCAGGCTACCCTAGCCAGGGACCCTGCGTTCTTCTTGATTGGAGATCCGGAGCTAGGTCTCATTTCCGTCTGCGATGAATGGACCACGCGTCGAGCCGGTAAGGATTTTCTTCAACGCGTCGAGTCCGACATACCGGCGCTGTTTTTTCAAGGTACAACCGATATGGCTACGCCCTTCACGAGTAATGCAGAGCAAATCGTGCCCGGCTATCGCAACGCGTACTTGGTCGTTGTGGAACGATCCGGGCACAATCCAATTACCGATCTGTATCTCGAACGACCGGACGTCGTCAGACCACTCATACTGAATTTTCTCCGAGAGGCGAATTTGGCAGCAGGCCTAAAACGCGTCGAGTTACCACCGGTGAGGTTTGACGTTCCCGATCCTCCTTCCGGTTCCCAGTAAATTTTTTATCGTTCAGCGGGCAGGTGACGGTAGAGAAAAGGCTAGAGAAGCGCCTGATTGTGAGAAAGTCTCACTAGACGTGGTTGTGCTTTAACTTGCCCCTCGGTTTTTTCGCAATCGGGGTCTTGGAAACTTGGCTAGCTATAAAAACAGCAGCTGACATTCCACCGCGGGCTGAGTTCGCACGCAACCATCTCGCACCTTTCACGTCACGCACCTATAAAAGGTGGATAGATAGAAAAGACGGCTGTGCCAAGATAAAGCGCAGCGATGCTAAGAGGACTAAGAACTATGTACCACGACCGCCACTACAGCGCTGTATCACCGTCACATTGTAAGCACTTGTTCCTGCGAATTTTACTACTCGTTTGTCTGAGTGGGGGGTGGGCGATCAGTGCGGTTGCCGAACGGGCGAGAGATTTGGGCATTCCCTTCCCGGGGACCACTGGACCGTACAACGCAATAACCGATGTGGCTGGCGTAGAAGTCGGGCATCGCACGCTTATCGAAGGCCAAGGTCCCTTGGTCCGAGGCGTTGGACCGGTCCGTACCGGCGTGACCGCAGTGCATCCCCGCGGAAAGCTCTCTACCAGTCCGGTATTCGGTGGGTGGTTTACGCTCAACGCATCGGGAGAAATGACGGGCACTACTTGGCTAGACGAGCGTGGTCTCATCGATGGGCCAATCCTTATTACCAATACGCACTCTGTGGGTGTGGTCCGCGATGCGGCTGTTGAGTGGATGGTTGATAAAGGTTGGCAAGCTGATTGGCATGCGCCTATTGCAGCGGAGACCTATGACGGCAGGCTTAACGATATTAACGGGTTTCATGTGACTCGAGAGCACGCCTTGGAAGCGATGGCCAAAGCGACGGCGGGCCCCGTTGAGGAAGGCGCTGTGGGTGGTGGTACCGGTATGATTTGCAACCGATTCAAAGGTGGTATTGGAACTTCATCACGGGTCGTCGCCTACGCCGATGTTCAGTACACGCTCGGCGTGCTGGTCCAATGCAACTACGGTACCCGAGATCACCTTAGACAAATCGCCGGGGTGTCGGTGGTAGCGCTTCACAACGAATTGATGCCGTGCATTCGTAAAGACCTTTTCAATGGTCGTGGCGCAAGCTGTGAAGACCTACCCGTTGATGCGGAAAAAAACTCCAGAGACGGTTCCATTATTGTCGTTATTGCAACTGATGCCCCATTGCTTCCCCATCAGCTAAAGCGTATCGCCAAGCGCCCATCCCTCGCGCTCGGTCGCTTAGGTGCGATCAGCGGCGATGGCTCTGGCGATATATTCGTCGCGTTTTCCACCGCGTCTGCGAATGGCCTCAGCGAGGATAAAGTGTCATCGGGACTGAGCATGTTTCCGAACAACGACCTCTCGCGTCTTTTTGAAGCTACCGTTCAGGCTTCTGAAGAGGCTATCGTCAATGCCATGGTGGCTGCTGAGACGATGGAAGGCGCTGACGGCTACACCGTGTATGGGATACCGAAGGATCGCCTGCGAGAAATTATGGCCGCAGCGAAGTAGCACTCCCGTGAGGAGCGTAACGGGCACCTTGAAGCAGACCGAAAAAGAGCTAGTTGGGTTCGCTATCGGTGCGGTCCGAGTCTAGCGGTCCGAGCCTATTGGTCCGAACAGGGCGGGTGGTTGTCGATGCGCGGTGCGTTGTTCATAAGCGTAACTGAAGTTGATGAGCTTAGGCTCAGAGTAAGCTCTACCGACGAAGGTAAGCCCAGCTGGGAGATCGTCCGCGACACTTCCCATAGGCACGGTCATCGCGGGGAAGCCACTGGCTGGAGCTAAGACTTGGCTATTGTCACCTGCCGGCGAGTCCATATCGCCCACCTTGCGCGGTGGGAACCCCCAGGTCGGGTAGATGATGGCATCTATGCTCGCGTCGTCCATTGCAGCCAGCAGTGCCTCACGAAATGCGATATTGCGTGGATCACTATACACATCCTCGCAGGGAGGGCGCCGATCAGCCGGTGCGGAGGATGTTTTCAGCGCGGCCTTGATGCGTTCCTCGACGTACGGCGCATACAGTCCGGAATCAAAAATCGACCACAAATTGCGATAGGGCGCTGCTTCGCCGAGACTCGCCAAATAGTTGTTAACATCGTATTGAAAGCGATTGCAGCTGAAATTTCTCGTCACCCAGCGGAAACGAGGGATCGAAAAAGGGTCAACGATCTCGGCTCCACCAGCTCGTAGCTCTTCGATGGCAAGTTCCATGAGATCGCGAATCCGTGGGTCAACGGCTCCGTCGCGAAGATAGTGACGAAAAACGCCAAGGCGCGCTCCATCAAGCCCATCTACGTTTAGAAATTGCTGATAACCGTTGGAGATTTTTCCCTTCGATCGCGCCGTGATCGGGTCTGCGGGGTCTTGACCGACAATCACTTCGAAGAGGCGTACCGCATCCTCAACGGTCCGTGCCATTGGGCCACCAATGTCGTTGCGCAAAGACAGTGGGACGATGCCATCACGGCTGGTTGCGCCCATCGTTGATCGGATACCCACAAGATTGTTGTGCGAGGACGGTCCACGAATCGAGTTACCCGTGTCCGTCCCCAGCCCGATCGCTCCGAGATTAGCGGCGACCGCGGCACCCGTGCCGCCGCTGGATCCGGCCGGAACTCGGCTTAGATCGTAGGGGTTTCGAGTAATACCGGCTATCGAACTGACTGTGACATAGGGGTTGAAAGCCCATTCAGCCATGTTGGATTTGGCGAGCACGATGGCACCAGCCTCTAACAGTTGAGTGATTTGGTAGGCGTTGTCCGGCGGGTAGCTGCCCTTCATCGCCAGGGAACCAGCGGTAGTGGCTAAGCCCTCTACGTCATAGTTGTCTTTGACAATGATTGGTATGCCATGAAGAGGTCGGAGCACACCAGTTTGCTCGAATTCTTGGTCGAGAGCCCGCGCTCGGGCGAGCGCCTGATCATTAACCACGACCAGCGCGTTGAGGCGCAGCGGTTGGTCGTAGTGTTCAATACGTTCTAAATAGCGCTGAACTAGCTCGGCGAAGGTAAGGATGCCTTCGCGAACTGCAGCATGAATTTCCGAGATTGTCGTCTCTTCAAGCTCGAAGCGTGGGGGCGTACTGATTGACTGTGCAAAGCCATCGGTGGAAAGCAAAACTATGACCATCGCAACGACGAGCTTCAATCCGCTTGAAAGCTCGCTAGTGATTGCTACCCGTCGTTCGCTCATGTCAGAACTCCTCTTCACGGTCATAGAGCTGATTTAAAGGTTGTCAGCTGAATGGTTCTCAGCGCCAGTATCCACACATCGTGTGCTTACGCTTGCGATACCCGCCGAGCGGGTGTGCCGTGCCGGGAAGATACCCGAATCCCCCGACCTGGCTTTCCATCGAAAAATGGTTCAACATAAAGGTATATTAGTGCTGCAGCGGACGCAATAATGCCCATGCACTAATTGACGGTGCTCTGATGCAAACAGATTTTTAGCAGCTCTTTGCCGTTATTCCGATGATGTGTGTTCGCTTGACTGTTGCTTGGAAAAAGACTGTAGAGCAGGCAGGTCGGGCGGTTTCCCCAGCGCAGCCTTGCAAGGCGCCTGCTACCCGTCACGCTGACGAACGGAAAGTTTAGTTTCAAGGAGGGCACGATCCTATGAACCAGGCATCGGAAAGTAACGCTGTGCAAAGCGGCATCGACGTATTACGAGAATCTCGTGAGAAGGTGCGCGCAGATCTTGCCGCAGCGCACCGGATAATTGCTCACGAAGACATGCACGAGGGTGTAGGAAATCATCTGACGGTACTGGCGCCGGACGATCCCTCGCAAATGTTTGTAACACCCTGTGACCGCTATTTCGCTCATATCTTTACGGACGACATACTGACACTAGACAGACACGGGAAGGTTGTGGAGGGGGAGGGCGAGCCCAATCAGGCGGCTTGGTGCCTTCACAAACCCCTTCATGACGCGCGTCCCGACGCGGTTGCCATTGTTCATCTTCATTCGCTTCACTCTACTGCGCTCATGATGCAAGCCGGTAAGCGCTTAGAAGAACGGGGCAACCAAGCCGCAGCGACACTCTACGAGCAGATCGCGTACTACGAAGAATACGATGGTGCCTTGCGTGAGGTCGAAGAAGGGCAGGCGATGGCAGAGGTCCTCGGTCAGCGCAGTATTCTGGTCTTGCGTAATCACGGTTTTATTGCCGTTGGCCCATCGACCGCCATAGCCCTGGAAAGGGCGTATTTGTTTGAGCGAGCGAGTCGCTTGCAGCTTCTTGCTGAGTCGTCTGGTAGCGCGTTAAACCTGATTCCTGAGCATCTGATCTCGGAGATTGCGCGTGAGGAAAATCGCTTCCTAGGGCGCTATCTTCCTGGCTTGCGGGCCTATCTCGAAAGTCAGGGTCGCTGATGTCACTTTTCTCTTTTGGTGACCGGGCAGCCCCTGCATGACTAACACGATAGTGACGAGCCAGTTCTCCGGGCACCCCCGAGGCCTGTTTCTTCTCTCCGGGGTCGAAATGTGGGAACGCTTTAGTTACCACATGATGCGCGCGATGTTGGTGCTGTTCCTGACTGCGCCCGTTGCAGCCCAGGGCTTTGGCTGGGCTAATGAAGACGCATATAAGCTCTACGGCTTTTATACAGGCCTTATTTACGTTACTCCAATCCTTGGTGGGCTTTTGGCCGACAGGCATCTTGGCCAACAGAGAGCGTTGATCTCAGGCGCGAGTCTTATGTGTTTGGGGCATTTCCTTATGGCGGGCCCTGGCGTGTTTCCCTGGTTAGGCGACATGCTGACGAACGGCGCTGTTTCGATGGTTCTCCTGGATTCGTCGGTGTCGATGGCCTCATCCCTGAGTGCGGAAACGCTAGCGAGTCTAAAAGCAGCCGTAGAATCGATGAGTGTATCCGACCCCGAGGGCCTCCTCCGCATCACTGCGGGTGTCTACCGTGCCATCGGGCTGAGCTTCTACGCCGCGCTGCTTTCGCTGGTTCTTGGTGCTGGTCTGTTCCTACCCTCAGCCTCAAGTCTCCTCGGAGGCCTGTATGCTGATGACGGCGCTCAGCGCGAACGTGGTTTCTTTATTTTTTACCTGTCGATAAACATTGGGGCGACGATGGCTCCGATCGCCGCAGGCGTTTTTGGCGAGCGATTAGGCTGGCATCTTGGATTCACTATCGCCGGTTTCGCCATGGCAGTAGGCTTGCTAGCCTTTCTACTTTTGCGCAGACGTCTCTTGGCCGAAATCGGCCGCTTCCCATTGAAGCGCAAGGAAGAGGATTATAAGAACTCGGTGTCACCGGTTTCGCGCGTACGGAGCGACCGGATCCGAGCACTGCTTATTTTGGCATCCTTCCTTTTTGTATCTGAGCTAATACTCGGGCAGATCGGTGGTCTGCTCAATGTCCTCACGCGCGATCGGGTGGATCGGGAGATAGCCGGAACCTTGTGGCCAGCGGTCTGGTTTCAGACCTTCTATCCGTTTTTCATTGTTTTTTCTTTGTTCGCGTTGGTTTGGCTCACGCGGCGGTTGGATCGAAGCGGAAGAAACCCCACTGTCGCGCGAAAGTTTGCTTTCGGGTTTGCCTTTCTGTCGCTGGGTATATTTATACTCACTCGTGCCCTGGCCAGTAACGGCTTGATTCATCCCCTCTACATTGTGAGTGTTTATGGCCTGATGGCCGCAGGCGAAGTGCTCATCTACCCGGTCGCACGCGCAATGGTGACGCGCTATGCGCCAGCAGACCGAACGGTCACTTTTATGGGCGTTCTGTTTTTATTTGGCGCTCTGGGTGCTATCGCGAGCGGCTATGTCGCGTCACTCGCTAGTGCTTTAGGTGAGGTAGCGGTGTTTAGGGCGCTCCTATTAAGTACCGCATTGGCTGGCGCGGCTCTGTTCCTTTTAAATCGTCATCTTGTAGCACTCAGCCACGGTCTTGAGCCGGTGCTGATTGTTAAGTGATGTTGGGGTACTGATGCGCTGCGCTGAGGCGTTTGCGCGCGCTAGCCCCAGGGCTGATATAATCTTTACATAGAGACAAAACCAGTCGCACGACTTTTGCTTAGGAAGCCTAACTCCATGCCGCAACCTACCTTCGAGCACATTGAGGCCGCCGCCGGCAGACTCAATGGCGTCGCTGTGCATACTCCGGTGATTGAAAATAGATTCCTGAATCAGACCGCAGGTCGCTCGGTGTTCATCAAGCCGGAAATGCTACAGGTAGCGGGAAGCTTTAAATTTCGAGGCGCGTACAACCGGATCAGTCAGCTCTCTGCGCAAGAACGACAAGCAGGTGTGATCGCCTGGTCGTCGGGAA
>JBCCQO010000129.1:0-8622 GCA_039024595.1 Pseudomonadota bacterium
CGGTGCAACCCCAAGGGTCGTTCAGAAAGGAATCAAATTGATCTCGGTCTGGCGGATACATATCTCCATCCGCGTGACGCGCGCGAATATAACGGTCATAGAGCTCGTAGCACTCATCGCTAGCAATTGTGCTACGTGATTGGATCTGCAGGTCGTTGTTTCGTTTTGCGCATCGTTTGTGTACCCGTTTTGTCTTGAATTCATCAACGGGAATACGTGCCGGTATACAATCGCTGCAGTGGCTGCAGTGAGGTCGATAGATATGGTTGCCACTGCGGCGAAAACCGAGCAGTGACAAATTACTGTACAGCGTTTGGTCAACGGACTGGCGAGGGTCGATAAACAGCGTCGTTGCCTCTTCTCCGTCCAGATAACTGCAACGGTGAGGGTAAGTCGTGTAAACCTTAAGATCGCGTAGGGATGAGGTCATCCGCCTAGTGTTCCTGCTCTCCTAGCGTGCTCAGTTTGCCTAACGTTCAACGTGTCTTCCAGCTTACAGCTTACGACTCACAGCTCACAGCCACTCAAGCAGCGTTTCACAGTCCGCGACTGTTTCCCACGATCCGTGAGTAGCCTCATTTGAAGTTTGCTCAAGTCTTCGCTCAAAGTCTACTCGATCAATGCACCGTGCGCCCAGACTGTTTAGGTGTTCGCTTTCTACTTGGCAGTCCACCATCGAAACGTGCCGTCGTCTAAGAAGTTCCACCAACGCTAACAGTGCTATTTTTGATGCATCGTTGGCTCGGGAGAACATGCTTTCACCAAAAAAACAGCTCCCGATAGCAACCCCATATAAACCGCCCACCAGTTGGCCACTGCTTTCTCGAACTTCTATGGAGTGTGCATAGCCACTACGAAAGAGCTTTTCATAAGCGCGACGCATGCTGGCTCCGATCCAGGTGCCTCCCTGGCCCGGCCTTGGTTCAGCGCATGCCGCCATTACATCAGCGAAAACAGTATCTGCGCTTAAACGGTAGTTGAGTCTCCGTAGACTGCGCCGCAGAGAACGCGATACATGCATTTCATCCGTAAATAGCACAGAGCGTGGGTCAGGGGTCCACCATAGAACTGGCTGCGGTTCCTCAAACCAAGGGAAAATGCCTCGTCGATAGGCTTTCACAAGGGAGACTTCGTCCAAGGACCCACCTATCGCGATGAGCCCATTGGGATCGGTCAGCGCTTGGTCACTCGGAGGAAAGTCGTCGCCCGGATTGAGCAGTGCGGGAAGTTCCAAAAAGCCTCAGGCCGCCTCCGCCAGCTCATCTAGGTACTTCTCCGCATCAAGGGCCGCCATACAGCCAAAACCAGCCGAGGTGACCGCCTGTCGATAGATGTGGTCACCGACATCTCCTGCGGCGAAAACGCCCGGCACGCTGGTAGCAGTAGCATTGCCTTCTAAGCCACTGGTGACGCGAATATAGCCACCTTCCATTTCCAACTGACCTGCAAAGATGTCCGTGTTGGGCTTGTGGCCAATTGCGACGAACACTCCCGCCAGCTCGACCGCTTCATCTTCGCTAGTGATCACACTTTTTATTCGCATACCGGTAACGCCGCTATCGTCTCCCAGCACTTCGTCGAGAACATGATTCCAACGGAACTCAACTTTGCCTTCCGCTTCCCGAGCGAACAGCCGGTCTTGCAGTACTTTCTCAGCCCGGAGGCTGTCCCGACGATGCACGAGGATCACTTTCTCAGCGAGGTTAGCCAAATACAGGGCTTCTTCGACGGCAGTATTTCCGCCGCCGATGACAGCCACTTTTTTATTTCGGTAGAAAAAACCGTCGCAGGTTGCGCAGGCGCTCACCCCCTTACCTAAAAAGCGCTCTTCACTTGCTAACCCCAAATATTGGGCTGAGGCGCCGGTCGCTATTATCAGCGCATCACAGGTGTACTTATTACTTCCTTCAAGTTCGATGGGACGCTTGCTCAGATCAACGCTGTCGATATGATCGAACTGGACGTCGGTTCCAAACCGCTCTACGTGGGAGAGCATGTCTTGCATCAAACCGGGACCCTGGAGATCGGGTGTGCCACCCGGCCAGTTTTCCACCTCGGTAGTGGTTGTTAGCTGGCCTCCCTGCTGCATCCCAGTGATAACCACCGGATTAAGATTTGCGCGTGCCGCATAGACTGCCGCCGTGTAGCCTGCTGGTCCGGATCCCAGAATGATTAAGCGATGGTGTACTGCGTCTGTCATAGAATGCTCACTCGCGGAAAGCGCGTAATGGTAAAGCATGGTTTGTCGCGCCGCAAAGATCAAAAGAGTTTAAGGTAATGCCGTTAAGCTATTGAAATTTCTACCAAACATATACAGAATCGAGGTTCCTAATTTCTAATTTTCACGATGCCCATGCCGCAAGTACACGATAATTCTGGCGCGTCCTCGCGGATGCGTGAGGGCTTATTGATTGGACTAGGGGCCGCGTGTGCCTATCTTGTCGTTAGCCTGCTCAGTTATAGCAACAGCGATCCGGGCTGGTCCGCTACCGGCAGCGGTGACGCGGTTCAAAACTTAGGAGGTCCGACTGGAGCCTGGCTTGCGGATGCGAGCTTTTCCCTCGTTGGTTTCTTAGCCTATCTCTTTCCACTAATGCTCGCGTATCGAGTAGCCGTCCTGTTTTCTGAGCGCGAAAAGCCGGCGAGCTTTTCAAGCGCTGCGCTCAGTCTGCGAGTCGTCGGTCTGATTTTGGTAATGGCATCGGGCACCGCGCTCGCTTACCTGAACCACGGTAGCGGAGGTAGCCTCCCACAAGGCGCTGGAGGAATTGTCGGTCAGGCCGTTGGGCTTGCAGTACGGGATGCTTTTAGCGCATTTGGGGGACGCTTGCTACTCGTGGCGGTATTTCTGTTTGGAATCACGATTTTCACGGATCTCAGCTGGCTACGACTGATGGATCGCTTAGGAGCGCTCGCGCTTGCGAGTTACGGCAAAACCAGCACTTTCCTGGTCCGCTTTTGGGATGATCGTAAAGACAAACTAGAGCGGGAGCGGCAACTGGAAGCTCGCAAGCAGGTTATTGAGCACCATGTAGAAAAGGAAAAGAAACGAACGCCGCCTAAAATTAAACCTCTAAAGAAAGCGCCCGAGGTCTCAGATAGGGTAGAGCGTGAACGTCAGGTACCTTTGTTTGATGCACCGGTTAGCGGTGAGCTCCCCGCGCTAGATCTTCTGGATATGCAGACTCGCGATCCGGACTTGGGCTATTCACCGGAAGCCTTAGAAAAGATCTCTAAACTCCTGGAATTGAAGCTCGCTGATTTTGGCGTGACTGCGGAAGTGACCGCCGTCTATCCAGGACCAGTCATCACGCGCTTTGAGATTCAACCTGCTCCTGGGGTAAAGGTATCCCGCATTTCCAACCTCGCGAAAGATCTTGCCCGTTCCCTTGCGGTGATTTCCGTGCGCGTGGTGGAGGTGATCCCCGGGAAAAGTGTGGTTGGGATCGAAATCCCTAACGAACACAGAGAGATCGTCAACTTTAGAGAAGTGCTCGCGTCGCGGGCTTTCGACAAATCACCTTCGGCGCTGAGCATTGCATTGGGACATGATATTTCTGGCCAGCCAGTCGTCGCGGACTTAGCACGAATGCCCCACTTATTAGTTGCAGGCACCACGGGCTCCGGTAAGTCGGTGGGTGTGAACGCGATGCTGCTAAGCCTGCTGTACAAATCCACGCCGCAGGACGTGCGCATGATTCTGGTCGATCCGAAGATGCTGGAGCTATCTGTTTACGATGGCATTCCGCATTTACTGACGCCGGTTATTACTGATATGAAAGATGCGGCTAATGGCTTGCGGTGGTGCGTCGCGGAGATGGAGCGTCGTTATAAGCTGATGGCGGCCTTGGGTGTACGCAACTTGGCGGGATTCAACCGTAAAGTTGCCGATGCGATCAAAGCGGAAAAGCCATTGGATGATCCACTTTGGGCTCCCGATCCGCTCTCGATGACACCGGTCGATGAACAGACCTGCCCAACTCTGGAGACCCTTCCAGCGATTGTAGTTGTCATAGATGAGTTCGCTGACATGATGATGATTGTCGGCAAAAAGGTAGAAGAACTGATCGCGCGAATCGCTCAAAAGGCGAGGGCGGCGGGTATCCATTTAATTTTAGCCACCCAGCGCCCGTCTGTAGACGTGATTACGGGTCTCATCAAGGCCAACATACCTACGCGTATCGCATTCCAAGTAAGCTCGAAAGTAGACTCACGTACTATCTTGGATCAGGGAGGCGCAGAACAGCTTCTTGGACATGGCGATATGCTTTATCTACCGCCCGGCAGCGGACTTCCTACACGTGTCCACGGTGCCTTTGTATCCGATGACGAAGTCCATAGAGTGGTCGCCGACTGGAAAAAACGAGGAGAGCCGACTTATATCGAAGGTCTTCTGGACGAAGGTAGTTCAACGCCCGTGACAGCGGCTGAACTCCAATCGGGAACTTCGGAGGAGGACAGCGAGTCCGATGCTTTATACGATGAGGCCGTGCACTACGTGACCCAGAGTCGACGCGCGTCCATTTCAAGTGTGCAGAGGAAGCTGCGGATCGGTTACAACCGCGCAGCACGACTGATTGAGGCTATGGAAGCGGCAGGGGTAGTCTCGGAAATGCAAACAAACGGTCAGCGGGAAGTTTTGGCGCCCCCGCCTGTTGAAAGCTAGTTAGACACTTTCATAAAGGATTCGCTTGAAAGCAATCAGCTTACGTTCTTACAGGTTTTTAAACGCTGTCATTGGCGTTGCGTTTGCGTGCGCAGTGGCGGGCGTCTGTGCACAGGGACAGAACTCAGACCCTGCCTTAGACTTCAATGCCGATGCTCTATGGCAAGTACTGGCCAAACATGAACGTGCGCTCGGGCGCTTTGATCAACGCTTATTCGACGAAAGTGGAACGCTGGTTGAGCAATCCTCGGGTACCTACCGGGCGATGCAACCGAGATTCTTTCGTTGGGAGATCAATGAACCTGACCAGCAAGCAATTATCGTGAACGAAGATACGCTCTGGCACTTTGACATTGATCTTGCAACGGCAACCCGCCGACCGGTGACCGCGAGTAACGATCTGAGTGCGCTGGAACTTCTTACCGGTGATACTGCTGCGCTCAGACAGCAGTTTTCGGTCAGTCCATTGGACAAAAATCGCTATCGACTGCATCCGCTCTATGCGCAGGCTGGATTTGTTTCTCTAGAGTTGACGCTGCAAGATGACAAGATCGTGCGTATCGAAATATTCGATCGCAGCTCACAGCAAATCGTTATTGCGCTTTCTCCAAGTGATGACCCATCAACCGTTAGCCGAAGTGATTTTGATTTTGACCCCCCGGAGGGCGTCGAAGTCTTTGATGCTTCTTGAAAGACATCTAGAGCGCGAAGGAGAAGACCGCACCATGCCCACGTACCATCGCGCTATGCTATTAGCTTATGGCTCGCTGGCGACTTAATTCCGCGGATAACCCAACCCTTGGATTCCGATCTGTTCGACACACAGCATCCCGACAACGACCGTAACGACGGTAACGATGGTAAGGGGGCACCCTACCGGCCATTGGCAGCGACGCTGCGACCGGCGCTACCGGAGCAGCTAGTAGGCCAGGCTCATATCCTAAAAGACGGATCGCCACTTCGAGCCGCACTCGAACAGCGTACGCTTCACTCAATGCTATTTTGGGGGCCGCCGGGTGTTGGCAAAACCACTCTAGCGCGGATGCTTTGTGATCGGGCCAATGCCAAATTGATTGCTTTGTCTGCCGTGACGGACGGTGTGAAGGCAATCCGGGAAGCGGTTACCCTGGCTCAAGGAGAGAAACGACTCGGTCGGCAAGCCGTGCTTTTTGTCGACGAAGTGCATCGTTTCAACAAAGCCCAACAAGATGCTTTTCTTCCTTTCGTTGAAGATGGCACGCTTTTGCTACTGGGCGCCACCACGGAGAATCCCGCGTTTGAACTCAATAGCGCGTTACTTTCGAGGGTACGCGTTTATCGGCTCGAACCGCTTCTACCCCTGGAATTAGAACAGATCGTCTCACGAGGCGCTGCGCATGTTGGCCTCGTATTAAGCCAGGATCAACAAAGTGCGCTTGCCGCCGTCGCTGATGGGGACGCGCGCCGAGCTCTCAACCTTGTGGAACTGGCCGCATCCGCTCGTGGCGAAGATGACCGTTTACCAAAGGCCGTATTTGATTCACTACTAACGGGTGCGCCGAAGCGCTTCGATAAAGGCGGGGATCAGTTTTACGATCAGATTTCAGCGCTCCATAAAGCAGTTCGCGGAAGTTCGCCGGACGCCGCGCTCTATTGGTATTGCCGAATGCTCGACGGTGGCTGCGACCCCTTGTATGTAGCCCGCCGCGTGGTGAGGATGGCAAGCGAAGATATCGGTAATGCGGACCCACGCGCGCTGTCCGTCGCCCTCGACGCATGGCAAACGATCGAGCGCCTGGGAAGTCCTGAAGGCGAGTTGACGCTCGCGCAGGCCCTTATCTATCTCGCAAGTGTTCCCAAAAGCAATGCGGTGTATACGGCATTTAAGGCCGCTCAAAAAGCGGTCGCCGATGGAGGGACATACGATGTGCCGGATCATCTACGCAATGCACCAACTGCACTTGCTCGCGCTCAAGGTCATGGGGCCGACTATCGTTATGCTCACGACGAACCGGGCGCCTTTGCGGCAGGTGAGAATTATCTGCCAGAGCCTATGCAAGGCGAGCGCTATTATCATCCGAGTGACCGGGGATTGGAGGGTCGGATCAAGGCTCGTCTCGACGAGTTGCAGGAACTGGATCGATTAGCACCCACTAAGCGATACCAAAGCGATTAACCGGAGTGTTTTGCGTGCCGCCATTCGGCTCCGTACAATAGCGCCTGGTCCGTAGTCACCGCTGTTCTATCCCCTATGCATCACATTGCCTTCATCGCCGCCGGCGGTGCCGTTGGAGCGCTCGCTCGCTACTGGGTTGGTATCGCGGTACGCGAAGCCTGGTCTTTTTCCTGGCCCTTCGCGACCTTACTGATAAACGTCAGCGGATCCCTGTGCATGGGCATCATGTTTGTTTTGATAGAGCGGTCCCAGATCCATCCAGACTGGCGCAGCGTTCTCATGGTCGGTTTCTTAGGGGCGTTCACCACGTTTTCCACTTTCTCGTTAGAAACGGTAGAGCTCTGGGAGAAGGTATCGGCAAACACAGCAATCGCCTATGCATTGGGCACTACCACTTCGTGCGTACTGGCGGCAGCGCTCGGAATCTTTCTGACGCGACAACTATTGACGTGAACCAAGCGAGTTAGGCTTAGCCATATATGTTGGATATAAAAGAAGTTCGCAAAGATCCTGAGGGCGTGAGTGAAGCACTGGCGATCAAGGGTTTTGCTTTCGACGTCGAGGCTTTTAAGCAAATAGATGCCCGTCGGAAAACGGCCGATGTGAACGCGCAGGATCTTCAAGCCGAGCGTAAGAGCGCAAGCAAACAGATCGGCAGCTTAATAGCCTCTGGAACGAGTGTGGAAGATGCAAAAGCGCAGGTAGAAGAAACTCTGACAGTGCTAGGCCAGCGTCTACAGGCCGCAGAAGCGGAAGCAAAAGACGCGCAGGCGGCTCTGCACGAGATGATGATCGGTGTTCCGAATGTCCCGGACCCATGTGTGCCAGCGGGGAAAGACGAAGACGATAACCAACTGATCGCACAATGGGGGCAGGTAAAACCCTTCCCCTTTGAAGCAAAGGATCACGTCGATCTCGGGACTGCCCTCGGTGGTTTGGACAGTGACTTGGCGACGAAAATCACCGGATCCCGCTTCACCGTTATGAGTGGGGCTATAGCGCGAATGCACCGAGTGCTGATCCAGTTTATGCTCGATATACAAACAGAGCACTTTGCTTGTAGGGAAGTAAACGTACCCTATATCGTGAATGGTGATTCCCTTTTCGGTACGTCTCAGCTGCCAAAGTTTGCAGAAGACCTATTCAAGCTGCATTCAGAGCAAGAGTACTACCTGATTCCGACCGCTGAGGTGCCGGTAACCAACATGGCACGGGACCGAATCTTCGAAGAAGATGAGCTTGGTGAAAGCGGCCTACGCTTTGCTTGCCATAGCCCATGCTTTCGAAGCGAGGCGGGGAGTTATGGTCGCGATACGCGCGGTATGATCCGCCAGCATCAGTTCGAAAAGGTTGAGCTTGTGTTCATGGTACGTCCGGCCCAGTCGGATCAAGCCTTGGAAGAGCTCACCAATCAAGCGGAAGAAGTGCTCAGGCGCCTTGAGCTTCCCTATCAAAAGGTCCTGCTCTGCGGCGGTGATTTAGGGTTTGGAGCACGCAAGACCTATGATTTGGAGGTTTGGTTGCCCGGTCAACAGAAGTACCGAGAAATCTCTTCCTGCAGTAATTTTGGCGACTTCCAAGCACGACGAATGCAAGCTCGCTGGCGCAATCCTGCAACCGGGAAGCCGGAGCTCGTTCACACTCTCAACGGATCCGCTCTCGCCGTGGGTCGTACACTCGTCGCCGTGTTGGAAAATTATCAAAGAGAGGACGGCAGCGTTGACGTACCCAACGCCCTACAACCTTACCTTAACGGGCAGACGCTCATTTCCAGTGCCTAGCTCCTAATGGACTACCTCCC
>JBCCQO010000130.1:0-8603 GCA_039024595.1 Pseudomonadota bacterium
GACAATAGAGCCCGTGAAAGTCACGCCCCCAATTAAAATCGATAACACGATTGTGACCAGAGTGAAGGTACCGGCGGAGCTATCAAGCGCAGCGGCACCAACAAGAAGGCTAGCCATGCCACCGAAACCGTTGAACAGGGCAACCATCTCGGGCATCGACGTCATCTGCACCATGCGTGCGACACCCGCACCGATTACGCCACCGACTAAAAAGCCAGCGATGATCCACTGGTACTCGACGATTCCCTGGTCCAAGAGAGCCGCAATGATCGCCAGCAGCATGCCAAGCGATGACAGTGTGTTTCCGCGGCGCGCCGTGGCAGCCGAACCGAGCAGTTTAAGCCCGAAGATAAATAGAGCCGCCGATACGACATAGGCGAGCTGAATAAGGAGTGCTCCACTACTCACAATTAGCCCTCCTTCTTCTTGAACATGGCGAGCATGCGATCGGTCACCATATAACCACCGACCACGTTGATTGATGCCAGTGCTACCGCTCCCGCACCGAGCCAATTGGCCAGGTCGTGCTTTCCGGTTCCGGCGAGCGCAATTGCTCCCACTACAGTGATTCCGGAAATCGCGTTCGCTCCGGACATCAGAGGTGTATGCAAGGTTGCAGGTACTTTGTTGATGAGTTCGAAGCCGAGAAAGATCGACAACATGAGGATAAATGTCAGAAATACAGCATCCATGATCAGTTGCCTCCCCCTAGGATATTTTTGATGGTCTCGTTCACAACAGCCCCTCCATGGGTGATCACACAGCCGGGGTGAATGTCGTTTTCTAAGTCCAAAACAAAGGTTTTTTCTTCCTGATCCCAAGTGTCTTCGACCAGATTGAAAAGGTTATTGGCGTACATCACGGACGCGTCACGAGCGACGTAGTTCGGGAGATTGCCCAATCCAACAACGGTCACGCCGTTGATATCAACGACCTCGTTGGGGACAGAGCCCTCTACATTACCGCCAGTCTCAGCGGCCATATCCACAACAACGGCACCGGGCTGCATGCCCTCAACCATGCTGCGAGGCACAATTACTGGCGGCTTACGACCAAATACCTGAGCAGTAGTGATAACGACATCCGATTCGGCGATCACCGCCGCCTGCGCGTCCTGCTGTATCTGGATTTGTTCCGGTGTTAGCTCTTTGGCATAGCCATCTGAGGTTTGCCCCGTATCACCGAGGTCGATCTCCAGGAAACTGGCTCCCAGCGATCGCACCTGCTCCGCAACTACCGGCCGAGTGTCGAACGCGGTGACTTTTGCGCCGAGTCGCTTTGCAGTCGCGATCGCCTGCAATCCGGCCACCCCTGCGCCAATAATGAATACCTTGGCGGGCTTGAGCGTGCCCGCTGGGGTCATCATCATTGGAAAAATTCGGGGAAGACGTGTCGCTGCGAGCATCACCATGATGTAGCCAGCAAGGTTTGCCTGCGAACTGAGCGCATCCATCTTTTGGCTGCGCGTAGATCGAGGAATCATTTCCATGCTGATCGCCGTAATGTTGTGCTCGGCGAACGCCTTGACGAGGTCGTGCTCGTTGAAAGGATCCAAATAGCTGATATGAATGCAGCCAGCTTTCATAACACTAACTTCATCGATATCAGGCTTACGCAGACGGAGGATCATGTCCCCCGCGGCAAGCATCGAGCTGCGATCAGTAGCGATCTCGGCGCCGACCTCGGTGTAAGCGTCATCGGCAAAACCGCTGCCCTCGCCCATACCGGACTCTATGTGAATGGTGGCGCCCAATCGGACGAGTTTTTTTGCTGTATCCGGTGTCATCGCAACGCGATTTTCTCCGGGGTACAGCTCCTTGGGGACGACTAGCAGCATCTATGAGTACCCTGAATATCCTGTTAATTCAATGCTTTACCGCGTGCGCGGAAAAATTCCACGGCAACCTCCAGCGAAGGGGCGCCGAATTTAGCACAGCATCGACGAACTTAGAACGTCGCTTTACGAGGAATAGCTGGCGGGACCGGAGACACAACACGCACAAATCGACCGCAGTAGATACCGCAGTCGAAGCAAATTTACGTCGTTTTTCTAACCGGCCTGCAAGCGTAGGAAAGGATTCATCCACCGGTATTTCCAGCCGGTGAACTTTAGCGGCGCGTCAAGCACGGCGAGACAAATGCAATCTTCGTCGTCGAAGGCACGCGGCGTATGAACATCCTCAGTGGTCTTATAGATGAAGTCCCCGGCGTGATAGTCGCCGTGGCCATCGGTGAAACCGCCCTGCAATACCAAGGTCATTTCCGATCCGTGATGATCGTGGGCAGGGATCTCCCCCCCAGCCTTGATGTGAAGCAGAGAGAACTCGTAGTTGGGATCACCGGTTTTTATTTGCGTGGTGCGCAGCGTATCGGTGATTTTCTTCCATGCAAGATCCGAAAAATCTCCTTCCATTAACCGACGCAGCAGAGCGGGTGTTGCATCCTGCGATTCTTGTCGGGGTGTTTCATAACTTAGTGGCGCTTCTTCATCCAGGCGCGCGAGAACGCGGTTCAAAAGCGCATCACCGACAGGCTCCGGATCGAGTGATTCGAACATGGCCGCGCCCACCGCCTGCAGCTGCTGCACCGTTTGCCTACAGCTATCGCAGTAGTTGAGGTGGGCTGATACACAGGCAGACTGAGCCAGCGAAAGGCTGCCTGCCACATACTCTGTCAGTAAGTCGAGGTCGGGGTGATACTTAATCATTACCCTGAAATCCTTATTTCTAATCCCTGATCTGATCAGTACGGCGGTGTTCACCGCATGATCAGGCGCCCAGCTGGGCGTTTCGTTCAAATTGAACTTGAAGCTTCTGTACCGCCAAGCGCACTCGTGACTTCACCGTGCCCAGTGGTAGATCCAGTTCAGCTGCCGCCTCTGCGTGCGACTTTCCTTCCATATAAACCTTCGCCAGAATCTGCGTTTGATCCGCTGGCAGATTTCCCATCATTTCTCGTATCCGTTCCGCGCTGCGACGAGTCTGCAACTGCGTAAACGGTTCTTCGTCTTCTTGCTCCTGACTAAAGTCTTCTGCCGCCAGCGGCGTGTCGAACTTTTGCAGGCGCCGAAACATATCGGTACGACAGTTTCGGGCGATGGTGTACACCCATGTACTGGCTGCAGCCTTTTCTGGATTAAAAGCTCCGGCCTTTTGCCAAATTTTTAACATAACTTCCTGAACCAACTCGTCGGCGTGGGTCGCCGAAAGGGCCGAGCCAGAAAGCGCAAACGCCTTGATAAGCGGTGCAAAGTGTCTAAACAGTCGCGTGTACGCAGCCCGGTCTTGCTTCTCAGCAATCAAAACCAGACATTCGCTCCACTCGTCTGTGCGACGCCCGCTTGGCGCGTCCCAGGAGTCGTTGTTACGCCCCCTTGAACCGCGTTGCGTGTCTTCCACGTTCTGTTCCCCCAATCTTGCGACGTTGGTACGCGTTTCGTCGCGGGTTCAGATCAATAGCCGTCGGCGCGTTTTTGGATCTAAGCAGCTGATCCAGCGTCCGTGCGACCGCGTAATTTTTCAACACAATGCGAACACAACAAGGTTTTCGCAGGTCCCAATCGACTTTGTCGACCGCTCTAGTGTAGTCCACATTGAGTCAGGGTATTAGTCCAAGTGACTAAAAGAAGTTAAGGAGTTCGCCTCAGGTGCACATAGCGGTTATAGGTTCGGGCATCTCGGGGTTAGCGTGCGCTCACTATTTAAGTTTAGAGCATCGCGTTTCTGTGTTCGAAGCGGGCAAACGTCTCGGGGGCCATACGGCCACTATGGATGTCAGACTAGGCACTCGCAGCTTTGCGATCGATACGGGCTTCATCGTATTCAACGACTGGACCTACCCGAACTTCATCGCGCTAATGGATGAACTCGGTATCAGTAGCAAACCCACAACCATGGGATTTAGCGTACGTGATGAGGACTCGGGGCTCGAGTACGCCGGCACGAATCTCGACGCTCTCTTTGCTCAGCGTAAGAACCTGCTATCACCTCGCTTTCTGCGCATGGTCAAAGACATCCTGCGATTCAATAAAGAAAGTCTCATCGATCTGGAGTCTGGTACTCTCAGCTCTGAAGAAACCTTAGGATCTTATCTGGATCGTAACGGCTACAGCGAGGGCTTTAAACGGGAGTATCTGATCGCAATGGGATCGGCTATCTGGTCCTCCGACTGCGTCAGTATGATGGAGTTTCCCGTTCAGTTCTTTATTCGCTTTTTCAAGAACCATGGCCTGCTGTCGGTAAAGAACAGGCCCCAGTGGCGCGTCATAGAAGGCGGCTCACGCGAGTACCTGCGACCGCTCTGTCGGCGCTTCGAGGATCGCATTCATCTGGACACGCCGATTAAAAAGATTCGGCGTGATGCTGCCGGCGTCACGCTCTACTACGAGGACCAAGAGCAGCGCTTCGATCAAGTGGTAATCGCGACTCACTCGGACCAAGCGCTCAGCCTACTTGAGAACCCGTCCACCGCTGAACAGCAAGTACTCGGCGCTCTGCCCTATCAGAGCAATGACGTTGTGCTGCATACAGACACTCGCCTATTACCGGAAAATCGAAAAACTTGGTCGAGTTGGAACTACCGGCTGGGTGTATCGAACGAGCGCGCGGTGCTGACCTACAACATGAATATTTTGCAGGGGCTGACGGCACCGGAGACCTTTTGTGTGACCCTCAATGACACCGAGTCGATTAACCCCCATCGCATCCTTGGGCGTTTCACCTATGACCATCCTGTGTTTTCCTTACAGGGTATGGAGGCTCAAGCTCGCTGGGGCGAGATCAATGGGGTCGACAACACCTGGTACTGTGGTGCCTACTGGCACAACGGATTCCATGAAGACGGCGTCGTGAGCGCGCTTCGGGTCGCTAATACGCTCAACGAACAACAGCGGCAGGCCGCCTAGGACCCGTGTTGTGCAAAACGTACCGGCTTCGTCGGCCCTAGAGAACCGTTGACCCTAGAAAAAAGTTGCTCGATAACAGTAAGAATCGTAAGACCAGAATGAAATCACGGCTCTATACAGGCCTGCTTCGACACCGTCGCCACCTTCCTCGCGCCCATGCTTTCAGCTATCGGGTTTTCATGCCCTATTTAAGGCTAGACGAGATAGATCGGGTGCTAGCGTTGAGCCGTTGGTGGTCTCGCTCCCGCTTTGCCCCGGCTCAATTCCGAAGAGAGGATTTTATTGGCGATCCTGCCAACAGCATCGAGCAGGAAGTTCGCGCGCGCATAACGGAGCAAACAGGCGTGGTGCATACCGGCCCAATCTATCTACTGGCAAACTTACGGTACTTCGGTCTACAGATGAATCCGCTCGCCTGCTACTACTGCTATAGCGAAGACGAAAGCCAGCTGGAGTATCTCGTAGCCGAAGTCACCAATACACCTTGGAACGAACGCCATTGCTATGTGCTTACCGCGAAGCGAGGCGAACGTTTTCTAGAACAGGAGTTCGAAAAGATTTTCCATGTATCGCCGTTTAATCCGATGGATATGCGGTATATGTGGCGCAGTAATGTCCCGGGGGAAAAGCTAGCCATCCATCTTGAGAATCATTCGGATCGCGGTCGCGAATTCGATGCAACCTTGGCTCTCAAGGCTGAAGCGGTTAGCCAGGCATCTTTGAACGGCGTCCTTTGGCGCTTCCCACTGATGACCGCAAAAGTTGCGCTCGCCATCTACTGGCAGGCGTTAAAACTCTTTCTCAAACGCGTGCCCTATCATTCTCATCCAAAGGACACGCTGCAATCGGGAGCACAACCATGAGCGACGTCAGCGTCAGTCGAATTCCACTACTACCCCAACTGGGCAACATAGGGTCTCAGGGCGATCTGGCACGGAGGTTCATGCTACGGGTTCTCTCCCGTATCAGCGTGGGTAGTCTCACCATTCACGATGGTGACGAGACTCATCATTTTGGGTCGAGTGACGTAGCCACCGCGCCGCATGCGGAAATTACTGTGCATAATCGCGCTGCCTTCGGCAAAGTTCTGACCGGCGGCACGATTGCTTCCGGAGAAGCTTACATCGATGGTGATTGGTCGTCTCCGAATCTAACGGAAGTAACGCGACTCTTCAGCGCTAATATGGCAAGTATGCAGTCGATGCAGGCCAGCCAGCACTGGTACACACGACTGGCTTTGCGCTTCGCTCATGCGCTCAATCGAAATACCCATGAAGGTTCAAGACGCAACATCTCCGCCCACTACGATTTGGGGAACGACTTCTTCCAGCTGTTTCTCGATCCAACCATGATGTACTCGTCCGCGGTTTACTCGCATCCGGCGGCGACGTTAGAAGAAGCTGCCGTGGAAAAACTGGACGAGCTCTGCCGACAGTTGGAGCTTAAGCCCAGTGATCACCTTATTGAGATTGGCACCGGCTGGGGTGGGATGGCGATCCATGCCGCTACCCATTACGGTTGTCACGTCACGACCACCACCATCTCTAAGGAACAGTACGAGTACGCGAAGAAGCGAGTGCAGGAGCTGGGGCTCGACGACAAAATCACGCTGCTTTGTGAAGACTACCGCGCGCTAGAAGGTCAGTACGACAAGCTAGTCTCCGTTGAGATGATCGAAGCGGTAGGCCACGATTTTTACAGCAGCTACTTCTCCTGTTGCAGCAAACTGCTCAAGCCCAATGGCAAGATGGTGATTCAGGCGATCACGATCACCGACTCCAGATATGAACAAGCTAGAAAGTCTGTAGACTACATAAAGCGCTACATCTTCCCGGGAGGTTGTCTCCCATCCCTGGAAGTAATCTCCAAACACCTTGCAAAAGACACCGATTTGCAGATGGTCCATCTCAGAGACATTACGATCGATTACGCTAAGACTTTAGCCGCATGGAGAGAACGCTTCGAAGACAAGCTTGAAGACGTCCGTAAGATGGGCTTTGACGAACGCTTTATTCGTATGTGGGAGTTCTATCTGTGCTACTGCGAGGGTGGCTTCCGCGAACGTATTATTGGCACCGTACAACTCGCCTTTGCGAAGCCCGGTTATCGACCCACAAACAGCTAGCGGCTTATCGAGTCGATTTACCGGAGCTACCTGTGCGCCTTTACTCGACGGCTCTAGGTCAGGCTCTACGGTTCTGCAAAAAAATTCCGGGTAGGATCAGGGCAAAGCCAAGAACGGTTGCCGGGTGAATCGCTTCATCAAGTACCGTTGCAATTAGAAATAAAGAAAGAATCGGCGCAAGAAAAATAAGATTACCCACGCGAGATACGTTACTAGCGTAGCGCAATGCTTGGGACCAAAGCAGCCAGGTGAGTCCCATTTCAAAGACTCCTACATAAGCTCCAGCGGCGAGCGCTACACCGGGTGCGGGCCAGGGGTGCGACTCCCAGAAAATTAGCGCCGCCAGCAGCGGCAGCGAACAAAGGAAGTAGCCAGTGAGAGCGTGTTCGGGCGGATGTTGACTGCGGGCATTAAGGAGCCAGAACCCAGCCCAGAGAAAGGTACTGGCTAGGGCCGAGACCACACCCAGCCCGTCGGTAAACTCCAGGGACAACGGCTGACCTTTCGTAGCGATGATGAGTGCGCCGAGATAACCCAAGACGACTGCCAGCCAGTCCCGGCCGCTCAGTCTTTGCTTTAGAACCGGAATAGAAAACAGAGCTAGTGTGATTGCCCAGGTGTAGTTGATCGTTTGCGCCTGCTGCGCAGGTAGTCGGTCGTATGCCGTTAATAAAACCCAGTAGTACACGCAGGGGTTTAGAGTGCCCATCAAGAGACACTCCAGCCAATGGTGTTGAACCATTTTTAAACAGGCGCCCAGCTGCCCCTGGATGGCCAGATGAGCGGTGAGCACCGAGGCTGAGCTGAGCGCCGCTATACCCAATAGTTGGAGAACGCTTAACTCCTCCAGAGCCAATTTAAATGCCGTTGCCACCGTCGACCAGAGGACGACCGCACAAAGGCCAAGGGCCAGCGCTCGCTTGTCGTTCACCATCTGCATGGCGCGCGAGTGTACTCGCTTTATTTTCAGTTCAAAGCCAGTCTTTTCTGAACCGCTGTACCACCGGCAAAAATTCCGGCATGCTCAGTGCTCGAACTCGGCAAGACCCAATCCGTGACCTCGCCAAACAACCTCAAGAAAGACTTAAACGCCTCTATGGCGGCGGCCCCCATAGTGTTCTTGGTCGCCATGCTCGCAGGCTCCGTGTATCTCTTCGGTTCGGATTCCTCTTACGGAGCAAATCAGATCGCGTTGGTGCTGGCGACCGCAGTAGCCGCCCTCGTCGGCCAGCGAACCGGAGTTGATTGGCGCAGTTGCCAAGCGGGGATTGTTGATGGCATTGGTGTTGGCCTAGGTCCCATTCTCATATTACTCGCCGTGGGTATGTTGATCGGAACCTGGATACTCTCCGGCACGGTGCCGACCATGATCTACTACGGCGTGCAGATTCTAGATCCGAGCATTTTCTACGCAGCCAGTGCACTCATTTGTGCAATCGTCGCCATTAGTGTCGGTAGTTCCTGGACCGTCGCAGGAACGCTAGGTATTGGTCTCATGGGGATCGCGGGTAGTTTTGATCTCAATCCGGCGATAGCCGCTGGGGCCATCGTGTCCGGGGCCTACTTTGGCGATAA
>JBCCQO010000131.1:0-8601 GCA_039024595.1 Pseudomonadota bacterium
GGCGAAGAACATGAGCTTTAACGCCAATAATCAGGACTTTGTTGAAGTCGCCCACACCGGTGCGCAAGCGCTGATCGCGGGCACCGTGGCCTTCACCTTCACCGTCGACAGCCTCGGAGGCGTGCAGACGCTGATGAGCAAAGACGCTAGCGGGTTTGAGGACGGCGGTCACCTGACCATCGAGATCGACAAGAACGATCGAGTGGTGGTGCGCTTCCAGGGTGAGAATGAGGATGGGGACTTCAAGAACCTATTCTTGCGTTCTGACGAAATCGAAGCGGGCCAGAGTTACTCGCTGGCGTTCACCTTTTCACCGGAGGGAACGGAGCTGTATCTGAACGGTGAACTCGTGGACCGGGACGACGGCTTTGCCGACGGCATCAGTGCCAACGGTGAGAGCCTGGTGCTGGGCGCCAGTACCACCACCCGTAGGAGTGGGGAGCTGAACAATCTCAAGGAGTTCTTCGACGGCGAGATCAGCGACTTCGTGTTCTTAGATCGCCCTCTCACCGCCGGCGAAGTCCTGTTCCTCAGTGAAGGGGCGCTTGATATACAAATGCCGCGCGATGTTCCGGCGAATACCTCTCCCGGTAGTGCTTTGGTCATCGATGAACAGTTGATCGGCAGCGCGCTTGGCGAGTCACTCAGGGGAGGAGCTGGTAACGACTGGCTGTTCGGCGACGACGGTAACGATACGCTCACCGGTGGCTTGGGTCAGGACACCTTTGCCTTCGCACCTCGTCACGGTAACGACGTGATCACGGATTTTGATCCGACGCAGGACTCGATCGCTCTGCGAGACGGCTTGCAAATTGAAAACGTGAGAGCCATCGACGGGGACGGAGACGGGCAAATCGATGACACCTTGATCAGCTTCGATCCAGGTGATTCGGTGTTGCTTACGGACGTCTTACTGGCTGAAAACGAACTTGCGCTGATCTGATGACAGCGCCAAGTATCCCAGCGTCCTCGGTTTCGAAGCGAAAGCGGGACGCTGAACCGTTCGTTAAGGAGGGCAAATCCGTCCCCGAGGGAGAAGCAAACTCCAGCGGGGATTCCCTGGCATCCCGCGGCGCCAGGCATGGAAACGCAAGCTCCGAGTTGCGAAGCGTGCTGTTCCGCACAGCGCTCTGGATTGTTCTCTTTAGCGCAGCCGCGAATCTTCTCATGCTGACGGTACCGATTTACCTGATGCAGTTGTTTGACCGCGTGTTGGTGAGTCGCAGCGTGGATACGCTCTGGACGCTCACGCTTATCGCAGCGCTGGCGTTGATCGTCTATGGCATTGTGGACGGCGCGCGACGATTGCTATTGGGACAATTGGGGGCACTTGTTCAAATCAGTTTATCACCGAGCGCGATGCGTGAGTTGGTCAGCGATCTCTCCACGAACGCGGTTGGTGGCGCCAGTGGCAAGATCGTCGGGAACATCGACACGCTGCGCTCCTATCTTGGAAGCGCGGCGGTCGCGCCGCTACTGGATGCACCTTGGTCTCCTCTCTTCCTGCTTTGCTGCTTTTTACTGCACCCTTGGCTCGGATGGGTAGCAACGACGTCGTTCGTCCTCCTGTGCATCCTGTGTCTAAGCAACGAAGCACTGACCCGAAGACGGAACCGCCGCTCTCAGGAAGCGCTCCGTGACGCCAATCGGTTTGCGACAAACCTACGCGCGAATACCGATGCGGTGGTCGCCATGGGCTTTCGTAACGCGCTTCTGCAAAGCTGGCAAAAGAAACTCGATAAGGGACTGATCCATTGGCTGGCTGCGAACAGTCGTCAGCTTCGCCTAAGCACCGTTTCGCGCGTCCTTCGTCTGGCACTGCAAATTGTCGTGCTCGCCACTGGAGCCTGGCTGGTTGTTAACGAGGCGATGGGGCCAGGAGCGATGATCGCAGCCTCCATATTAGTCACCAGAGCCCTTGCCCCAATCGAACAGCTGATAGGTAGTTGGCCGCAGACTCTAAATGCGCTCCGCTCGTTCAAGGAACTTAGAGCCGCTTTGCAACAACCGCAGGCAAACGTCGACACCCCGCTTCCGGAACCGGAAGGGGCTCTTTTCGTAGAGAAGCTGTTTTATGCCCATGAGCACCAAGGCGCTGAGCCGCTCCTTAAAGGTGTAAGTTTCTCGCTGGGAGCGGGTGAGAGTCTTGCCATCATAGGTCCCAGTGGCTCGGGTAAAACGACGCTTGCCCGACTCTTACTTGGCTTGCTGAAACCCGGGGGCGGCAGTGTGCGTTTGGATGGAGTCAATCTGTCCGATTGGCCGAGCGGTCACCGAGGGAAACACATTGGATATTTGCCCCAAGACATTCAACTGATCGAAGGAACAGTGGCCGAGAACATCACCCGGTTTGATTCCTCAACCTCGCAGCCGCATGACCCGCAAACCATGGAAGGAGCGGCAAGTTCGCTGCGTGATCAGCTGTTTGCCAGCGCTCGTTTATCCGGTGCACACGAGGCGATTTTACGCCTGCCAAATGCCTACGACAGCAAAATTGGTCCGGGCGGTCTGGCCCTCTCCGGTGGCGAACGACAACTGGTCGGCCTTGCCAGAGCGATCTATGGGCCGGTCCGTATGGTGGTACTCGATGAACCGAATGCAAACCAGGACCGACAAGGGGAAGAGGCGCTACAACAAACGCTCGCGACCCTTAAAGCGCGGCGGGTTACGACTATCGTAATCGCCCATCGCCCAGCGATGCTTAGGCACGTCGATAAGGTCTTAGTGTTGCAAGATGGCATAGCGACTCATTTTGGCCCGCGCGATTCCGTTCTTACCGCGCTAAACCCAGTGCAGAATGCCGCTGAGTCGACGAACGGGGGCGGCGTGGAGTCTACGAAGCATAAGGAGAAAAGCGGATGAATAGGCCGGAGGAAAATCTACTCAGCTCCCAGCTTAGTCGATCCGGAATGCGTCAGAGTTCGACCTTGGGCGCAATCACACTGCTGCTCTTTTTTGGAGTATTTGGTTCTTGGTCCTACTTTGCGCAGCTGGCGTCTGCCGCGATTGCGCCGGGTGAGATCGGCTTTGCGGCGGACCAAACCGTCGTCGAGCACCTGGAAGGCGGAATCGTCGTTGAGGTTAAAGTCGAGGACGGCGATCAAGTCACCGCCGGACAGCCACTGCTAAAGCTTGATGCTACCCGAGCACGCAGCCAGAACGCTCAGTTGGAGACGCGGCTCGCGGATCTTGAAGCAACGGAGGCACGCTTGACCGCTGAGCGCGATGGCATCGACTTTGAACCTGAGTTATCGCAAATTAACGCCGCGCTCAGCAACGAAGTTCAGCTGTATAAGGCAAGACGCGAGGCGTGGACAAATCAGCAAGATATCGTGCGCCAGCGCATCTATCAGCTAAACGCGGAAATCGACGGCCTGGCGAGAGAAATTGTGGCCCAGGATACCCGCCTGGAACTATTGTCCGAAGAAGCACGAAACGCTGCGGCTCTCTTCGAACGAAAGTTGGTAAGCAAGCAACGACTCACCGAACTGGAGCTTGAAATAGCCGAAGTTGAGGGCTTACGCGCACGCAGTGAGGCCTCAGTCGCCCGAGCCAAGCAAGCGATCGCGCAAGAAGAGCTCCAAATAGCAGAGCTCGGCAACTCCCGGCGCAATGAGATACTCGACGAGTTGCGCAGAGTTCAAGCGATGATCTTAGATGTACGAGAGCGCCGTGAAGCAACAGCAGATGTGCTTGCGCGAACAACAATACGCGCCCCGGTCAGCGGTGTGATCGTCGGTCTGACTCCCTACACCCAAGGTAGCGTCATTACCCCGGGGCAAACGCTGATGGAGATCGTGCCGGATCGTGAAACTATGCTGGTCCGAGCACGCATCGCACCGGCTGACATTGATTCCGTTTCCGCCGGACAGGATGCGAATATACGTCTGACCGCCTTGAGTCAGCGCAATCAGCAGCCGCTGCAGGGGAAGCTGCTTGGCGTCTCAGCCAACACGCTCATTGACGACCGCAACGGCGACCTCTACTACCTTGCGCGAATCTCACTACCGGAACGCCATAACCAGCCCGTCGTAGCCGGCATGCCTGCGGAGGTGATGATAGCGACCGGAACCCGGTCGCCTTTGAGCTACCTTATGGAACCTCTACTCAGTAGCATGCGTTACGCTTGGCGGGAGAACTAGTGATGCCTTACGATTCGGCGCGGGCTGAGTTTGGAGTTTTAGTTGATTGATCGCATCGTCGTTGTTGTGGGGCTTCCTCGCTCTGGAACAACCCTAATTACGTCGTTACTGGGAGCTCGTCAGGGTCACCTAGCCTGCTACGAACCTTGGAATCAGAATGCCACATCGGCGCCTTCCCCTGAACTCAGCCCGAACGAGCTGTGCGAACATTTTGGCCTAGTAGTAGATGATCAAACCCATACGCTGATCGTTAAAGAGACCACCGTCGATTTTGAGGGCATCCAGTGGGTTAAGCGATTCATGGAGGCAAATCAGGCACGGTGCCGTGTCGATTTACTGTGGATAGTCCGCTGTTATCGGCACGGCTACATCTCCTTTATTGAAGCCGGTCGCGAACAGTGGGGTAACAGCGACATGGTTTTAGGCCATCGCTCCTACTTTCGCTGGGTGTCGCGATCTCTTCGTGCCACACGACTCCTTCAAGAGCTGGCGGAAAAAACGGACACAACTACGTTTTCCTATGAGCGCCTTGTCTTTGACACGGAGAGCACGCTGCGAGAAATATGCAAAGCGCTTGAATTGAGCTACGACCCGGAGATGTTGGATTTTGCGGCTTCCCTAGACAAAGAGCAGGTGCGCGGCGATGTTGGCTTGGCTACCGAGCCGAAACCGGTGTTCGCGAAAAGCGTACAAAAACGCGAGCACCAGTGGCTGCACGCACGGGGTGATCTCGCGCTAAGCGGTGCGGAAAAAGTGCGGGAAGAGCTGGATGCATTCTGGGAACGCATCAACGCCTCGGCGTGCTTTGACCCCGTTGATGCACGAAAGATCATCACGCCCCACAACGGGGAAAGAATCCAACTGCTTGCCGATGGCATCTGTAAGCTCGACGTTCGCCGCGAGTTCGACAGTATCGAAAGCTGGTTTGAATTTATTCGAAGCAACAAACAACTTACTGCGGAAAAAAGCCGGGCTGAGTGCGTTCGGATGCTGGAAACTCAAGGTTTTCAGCACCAGAATCGCTGGGCCCGTCCCTCTGAAACACGTCGCGGGCAAGGTAATGTGCGGGAAGGCTTTGTTTTCGACGGAATGAATTCGAGACAGCGCGCCGTGGTGTTCGAGTTCGAACAATTTTTACAAGAAAGCGAGATCAACCCGAACGATGCGTCGATTTATTTGCCCGAGTACGTAAGCAACTTGGCGAACTATTTTCGTGAACGCTACCCCGGCTATGTCGGCTCTGAGTACTACGATGAAGACAAGGCCGACGAGAAGCTGAAGCGAATACCAAGAGAGGACTTAACCCAGCTGTCCTTCAGGCAAGATTCCTATGATTGCGTCATTGTGAACGAGGTCTTCGAGCATCTTCCAGACATCGGCGCCGCTCTTAAGGAGATCCGCCGGGTGCTGAAGCCGGGCGGAACCTTGCTCTCAACCTTTCCGTTTTTGTTTAAGCGAGAAGAAGGCTTGCAGCGCGCAAGTCTGAATGCAGACGGCAACATCGACTATCACACCGAACCGGAATATCACGGTGACCCGGTAAACAAACAGGGAGTGCTCGTATTTAGGATCCCCGGCTGGGATATCATCGAGCAAACCAAGGCCGCTGGCTATGCTCGCGTCAACATGGTGTTCTTGTGTAAGCCGTCTTCCGGCGTGATTGCGGACGGCATTTCCGGAATCTTCGTGTTAAAGGCGAGCAAACCCGCGCCCTAATTCGCGACTGCACTTTCTGTCGATCAACTCCATTAAAGCGTGAGCCAATCAAAACTGAAGCAGCCAATACTCTTAGCCCCATGAACCCCTCACTCGGGTACAGCTGAACCTTCTTGGACATGCAAATCGCAAGAGATGACCTTTCTGATGGTGCCGTTGCTAAACTCTTGAGCGACCATCTTGATCAGATGTTTGAACTCTCGCCTGCCTCTGACGTGCATGCGCTGCGACCGCAGGAGCTTGTCGATCCCCGGATCAGCTTTTGGTCGGCTCGCTGTGAGCATCGAGTGTTAGGATGCTGCGCGCTAAAAAGTCTCTCCAACAGTGTTGGCGAACTAAAGGCGATGAAGGTCCGTGGTGATTGCCTCCGTCGAGGCATTGCGCAACGGCTTCTAACGACGATACTCGAAGATGCTCGCAAGCGCGGTTTCACTAAGCTCTATTTGGAAACGGGCAACTCAAGCGCTTTCGACCCCGCCATAATGCTCTATCGAAAACATGGATTTCGGGAATGCGGTCCGTTCGGCTCCTACAAGAGAACCTCTTTTAGCCGATTCTTCTTGCTGGAACTTTGAACCTGCTGGAACTTTTAACCCGCTGGTACTTTAAGAAACACCGGTTCAGCTAGCCTGGAGGGACCGGATCGCGTTGAGAGCTGGGAGTTGGCTCTTCCCCGAAACTGTAGGCCCGATAGGCTGGCAGCGCAACACTGACAAGAATGCCTATTAGGGCAATCAGGAACATGAGTTCGACCAATGTGAATCCGAGCGATCGGTCTCGTCGGTCTTGAATGCGCTTACAGTGGTGAGTAATGCGTCGCACCTAGACGGTGCTCACGTAATGTTTCACTGCTCTTTGCATGAAGGTAGGAGGACAGGGAATAGTGGTCTCACTCACTGCTCTTTGCATGAAGGTAGGAGGACAGGGAATAGTAGTCTCACTCACTGCTCTTTGCATGAAGGTAGGAAAATCGGGAATAGTGGTCTCACCCGCTCCTTAAGCGATCTTCGTGCCAAATTTTGGAGATCTTTTTTTCAGGCACTTACGCTAAAAGGTAACGGATATCAGTGACCAATCCCGTCAGTTTCTGTCGAGTTTGGTCAGTTTTGAGGATCGCAAATCCCACCTCGCTGGGGCGCATTGCCCTATCCTGCCAAACCCTGTTGAACGAGAACGCGGTACTATCGCCGTCTGCTACGGGCGATCGTTGCGGGGTGCTAGGAGCTGCCCGGCGCTCGTATGCCTGCGCTTTCCGATTAGTTGGAGCCTTCTCTTGAACAACCATATACAAGCACTGACCGGACTTCGTGGAGTCGCCGCGCTGATTGTATTTGTTAGTCACGGGGCGAATCAGCAAGTGCTTCCCAAGGTCCTGGGGAACGGTTTCGGGCAGATTGGGGTGATGTTGTTTTTTGTCCTCAGCGGATTCTTGATGGCCTACCTCTACCTGCATAAGGACCCCACGGCGAACCAGATCCGCTCCTTCGTACTAGCTCGAATCGGCCGCGTTTTCCCCCTCTATGTGGCATTGATCCTCGCTTCATTTTTCCTAATCGCGACCGGTCTCAAAACAGACTTCCACTACCGCGTTGAGGGTGCCGTCGTCCTGACCGAAGCCCTGCTATTCCTGCGTGCTCCCAATGAGTTTTGGACCATCCCCGTCGAGGTACAGTTTTATTGCCTGTTTTTGATGGTGTGGTGGGTGTCTAGACGTACGCCACAGCGAGAACTTAGCGCACTGTTTATTTTTTGGGGTCTTTCCACAGTACCCAGTATCGTTTACTGGATTGTCAAAGAAGGTGTCTTACCGCTGGTTACAACGTACGCGACGCCCTTCTTTCTTGGCGTGCTCTTCGCAAAGCTGCTGCACCGGGTAAGGTCATCGCAGTGGCACCAACGAAGCGCCGATCGCTTAGGTCTCATATTCTTCGTTGCAGTGCTAGTAAATCTGCCAAGCCTGCGTCTGGAGTACGGAATCGTCCTAGGAGACGGCTTCTACCTCCGCACCTGGCTAGACCCGCTCAACTGGATGCTGGTGCTGGGTTTGTTTTACTGCGCAATGCTTAATGGCAGTAGCCTGCGCTTTTTGGGTGGCAAGTTGACGTCCTACTTTGGGAACATCTCCTATGCATTGTATTTATTCCACTACCCGGTGCTTATAGCGGTAACCGAAACCGAGCTGCCTAACGCACTCAAATTTCCAACGGCGCTGTGCATTGTCATCTTTCTTGCGCATGTTTCAGGACGGTACTTCGAGGTGCCCGCTGCGGCGGCGATCAGAAAACTAGGGGCCAGCAAAGCGCGTGTTTCATCTGATTAACGCCTGCAACCCTGAATGGGAGAAAGCAGGCTGTGATAATGTACCAACGTCGGTTAGCGTCGGCCGATGTGGTTGGCGCTAACCCTAGCGAAAGCTGCCGCGCGTCGCGGTCCGCTAGGTCTTGTCGAATTCGGAGCTTGCAAAAATACCTATGAAATTCGAAACCCAGCGTCTTCTCGACCGTTTTTCAATCGGTGCTTCCCTGGTTTGCGCTCTGCACTGTGTAGCGATGCCCGTAGTCCTCGCTTTCTTTCCTGCGATCGCGTCACTCACGGGGGACGAGCATACCTTCCACTTGCTGCTAGTTTGGCTGGTCTTACCGTCGAGCCTGTTGGCGGCAACGCTGGGTTGCGCGAAACACAAAGACGTCTACGTGCTGCTGGGTATCTTCGTGGGTTTGGTGCTTTTAGTCGGTACTGCCTA
>JBCCQO010000132.1:0-8521 GCA_039024595.1 Pseudomonadota bacterium
CTTAGAAGAACTCATCGATGCGCTTCGCGTACTTCCTGGTGTCGGCCCAAAGTCGGCCCAGCGGATAGCGCTACACCTACTTGAAAGAGATCGGGAAGGCGCTTCCGCGCTAAGTCGGTCCCTCGCGACGGCGGTGGAAAAAATTGGGCGCTGCACGCGGTGTCGGAATTTGACAGAACGTGAGCTTTGCGAGATCTGTTCGGATACGCGAAGAGATACCTCTTTACTGTGCGTGGTCGAGAATCCCGGTGACATCTTGGCAATTGAACAAACCGGTGGTTATCGAGGGCTCTATTTCGTCCTTATGGGGCGCCTGTCCCCAATCGATGGCATCGGACCTGAGGAAATCGGTTTGCTGGAACTTGAGCAACTCGCTAGAGAGCAGACCTTAGAGGAGGTCATTCTCGCAACCAACCCGACCGTAGAAGGGGAGGCGACCGCCTATTATTTAATGCAGTTGCTAACACCGCTGGTTGGAAAGATCTCGCGCATTGCTCATGGCGTCCCGCTGGGTGGTGAGCTTGAATACGTTGACGGAAGCACCCTTGCTCATGCGCTTTCCGGTCGTCAACCCGTGCAGACCTCGTGAGCTGGGAACTTGTAAGTAACGATGAAGTTCTCCGGCAGGCCTTGGGAGAGCTTGCAAAGCATGAGGAAATCGCCGTCGACACGGAGTTCATGCGTCGCAACACGTTCTTTCCTCAGGTGGCCCTCCTACAAATCGGAAACGCCGATAAGGCGTGGTTGATTGACCCACTCACGATTTCTGACCTAGGGCCGCTGCGGGACTTTTTCGCAAACCCTTCCCAGCTCAAGGTGCTGCACTCCTGCAGTGAAGACCTTGAAGTATTTCGTCATTGGCTTGGGGTTTTGCCAGCACCGCTTACCGATACGCAGCGCGTCGCTGCACTCGTCGGCGAGGGTTACGGCGTAGGATACCGAACCTTGGTAGAGCGTGCCTTGGGGGTCAGCTTAGATAAGGGTGAAACCCGATCTAATTGGTTAGCGCGCCCACTGAGCGAATCCCAGTGTCACTACGCCGCCCAAGATGTCATTCACTTGCTGCCGGTCTGGACCTGGCTTTCGCAAAAAGGGGGCGGTGACGATCGGAGGGCATGGTTTTTGGAGGAAGGTGAGCGTGCTGCTGCTGAGCTTTCACAAAGGGAACTAGACGGTTTTCGAAGGGTAAAAGGAAGTGGCAAGTTAAACCAACGCCAGCTGCTGGTGCTGCGCTCTCTCTATGAGTGGCGTGAGCAAAGGGCGCAAAGGCTGGATAAACCTCGCGGATGGGTGCTCGAGGATCGCGCGTGTGTCGCCATCGCAGCCGCAATGCCCAAGAACATCGAAAAGCTCGCGAAGCTTGAGGTGTTACCCGAGTCCGTTGTGCGTAAGCAAGGCTCAGCAATACTGAGTCATGTCGAGACAGCCCAAACTGCGAGTGATGAGGAGTTGCCCGAACCTGGTCTACCGCCACTGGCCCCTGCGGAGCGAGCGCTGCTCAAGTCACTGAAAAGTGAGCTTCGAACACTCTGTGAACAGCTCAATATCGCTCCTGAACTGGCCATGGCTAATTCCGATTTGGAGCGATTGCTGCGCACGGAGGGGCAGGGTGTAAAGGGCGAACCAACGGAGCGTTGGGAGGGTTGGCGACGGGACGCGGTCGTTGAGCCATTGCGCCAGTTCTTAGCCCGTGCGCGCGCTTAATCGCTATTATGAAGGTTCTTGTTCACGCCCTGAATCGCCGAAGAAGCATGGCTGATGGAGACAAACTTGTTGGACAGCGGAGTCATTTGTGAGGTCTTTCGTAGCCCTCGGAAGGAAGGTATGTACTTATACGTTGCTAAGACTGACGGTCTAACCCGGGTGCCTGAGGCGCTACTGAAAAGCTTTGGGACACCGGTACCGGCGCTGTCTTTTGTGCTCGACCAAGACCGGACCTTGGCCCATGCGGATCCAAAGGACGTTTACGAACGACTCACCAGCGACGGCTACTATCTGCAGATGCCAAAACAGGCTGATCCGGTAAATCCACTGGCTCCTGAGAGCTCGGAAGGCTAGAAATCGATGCTGACCGAAGAGAGTTATCAATTCGCCGTAATGGTTTATTGCGCCGCCGCTGTTGTAGCCATCGGGCTGTTTAACCTATGGATGCTTCGTGGACAAAGTCTGCGTCTGCGACTCTTATTGAGTCTACCGCTTGCGGCCATCCTGCTAACCCCAGCGCTGATCGAGCCTGGCGCCGACACCCTAGCACCCGCTCTGATTGTGGCTGCCTTCCAGTTTTTAACGCATGGAGCGGAGACTGGTCCAGAAATGGCTGAGCATGCTCTAAAGCCATTGCTGCTCTTTACCGGTGTGGCGGTGGGCTTAGGATGTTTGAGTTGTATCATTTTTCGGCCCCGCAAGGTCAAGTCCTAGCGCGACTGGATCGGTGGAAGGCCGATACTGGGCCGTGTATAGGCTGCTTGATGCTTGCATAAGAGGAGCAACAGCCAGAACAGCGGAGCGTTGAAATCGCCTTGCTCGTTCACTAATACCTTATGTACCCTGTCGCGCTCACATCGCACACGCAAACCTCATTCGCTGATCTTTAGCACCCAAAATGGGCGGGTCGCGTAAGAACGGCAGGCTCAATAGTAAAAAGGAAATTATCGATGAAATTCGAAGGCACCGATCGCTACGTTGCGACAGATGACCTGAGCATGGCTGTTAATGCCGCCGTAACGCTGCAACGTCCTCTGTTGATCAAGGGCGAACCCGGTACGGGAAAGACCATGTTGGCGGAGGAAGTGGCCACCGGTTTGGAGATGCCGTTGATCCAATGGCATATCAAGTCCACTACCAAGGCACAGCAGGGCCTGTATGAGTACGATGCGGTCTCTAGACTCAGAGACTCCCAGCTCGGTGACGACAAAGTCCACGATGTGCGCAACTACATCAAAAAGGGCAAGCTTTGGGAGGCCTTTACCGCTGAAGAGCAAGTGGTCCTGCTGATTGATGAAGTAGACAAAGCCGATATCGAGTTCCCAAACGACTTACTTGTGGAACTCGATCGCATGGAGTTCTTTGTCTATGAAACGGGCGAGACGGTGAAAGCGAAGCAACGTCCGGTCATCATCATTACCAGTAATAATGAAAAGGAACTTCCGGACGCATTCCTTCGTCGTTGCTTCTTTCACTTCATCAATTTCCCAGATCGCGACACCATGCGCCGGATTGTCGATGTGCACTATCCAGAGATTTCAAAGACCTTAGTTCAAGAGGCCTTGGAGGTTTTCTTCGATCTTCGCACCGTGCCAGGGTTGAAAAAGAAGCCGTCTACTTCCGAACTCATTGATTGGCTCAAGCTGCTTCTTGCTGATGATATACCCGACGAAATTCTGAGAGATAGGGATCAATCAAAGGCGATTCCGCCTCTCTACGGCGCGCTGCTAAAGAACGAACAAGATGTTCAATTGCTTGAGCGTTTGGCGTTCATGCACCGCCGAGAAACTCGTTAGGTCCGACTCCCTAAGTAAGCGCAGGACACGGTCATGCTGATTAATTTCTTCCACAGCCTTAAAGATGCGGGAATCCCCGTGACCACGCGCGAGTTGTTGGATCTCTATGAAGGTCTGACGCAGCATGTCGCCTTCGGGAGTGCGGAGGAGTTTTATTTTTTTAGTCGTACCTGCTTGGTAAAAGACGAAAAGTTCTTTGATCGCTTTGATCGGGCATTCGGCGCCCACTTTGAAGAACTCGAAGATCTGGATGATGTTATTGAGGCACTGATTCCGGACGATTGGCTGCGAAGCGAGTTTGTAAAAAATCTGTCCGAAGAGGACAAGGCCAAAATCGAGTCCCTTGGTGGCTTAGAGAAACTGATTGAAGAGTTTAAGAAGCGTCTTGAAGAGCAAGAGAAGCGCCACGAGGGCGGTAATAAGTGGATTGGTACGGGCGGAACCTCTCCTTTTGGTCAGGAGGGATACCATCCGGAGGGGATTCGGGTCGGGCCGAATGGAGGCAACAAAAAAGCCGTAAAAGTTTGGGACGAACGGAGCTTTAAAAATCTTGATGACTCCGTAGAGCTTGGTACTAGAAACATCAAGATGGCGCTCCGCCGCTTAAGGAAGTTTGCCCGCACTGGGGCCGCCGATGAACTCGACCTCGACGATACGATTCGCTCGACCGCACGCAATGCTGGACTCCTTGATATTCGCATGGTTCCAGAAAGACACAATGCGGTGAAAGTCCTCCTGTTCTTTGACGTGGGCGGCAGCATGGACCCGCACGTGCGTGTTTGTGAAGAGTTGTTCTCCGCGACGCGTACCGAGTTCAAGCACATGGAAAGTTTTTACTTTCACAACTTTTTCTACGAGAGCGTCTGGCGTAACAACATACGTCGCCACAACGAGCGCACCAACACGATGGATATCCTGCATAAGTATGCTCATGACTATAAGGTGATCATTGTTGGAGACGCGTCGATGTCCCCCTATGAAATCGTGCAGCCCGGAGGGTCCGTAGAGCACTGGAACGAAGAGCCGGGAGAGACCTGGTTAAAGAGGATGCTTCAGACCTATGAAAAAGCGGTTTGGATTAATCCGGTGCCTGAAGACGAGTGGGAGTACACCCAATCGATCGCGATTACGCACCAGCTGATGGAGGGGCGGATGCACCCCTTAACGCTCGGTGGCCTTGAAGAGGCGATGGCCTATCTCTCGCGTTAGCTATCGTTTGCCGACGGCCTGACCGAGGCGGCAGCGTTATGAGCAATTAGGCTTGTTGGTCACGGCGCCGTTTTAGTTCGAACGCCAGCAAGCTGGCACTCACCGCGACGTTCAGAGATTCGACGCTGTTTTCCATCGGGATGGAGAGATCGCTCCCGGATCGAGAGCGAACTTCTCGACTCAATCCATCCGTTTCCCCACCGAGAACGAAGACAGCCCGGGGCGCTACCTTAACGCTATCCGACATCAGATTATGAGCGCTATCTGCACTCAATCGATAAAGTTGGAACCCTTCCCTTTCGAGTGCGTCTAGTGCCGCAACAATGGTTTGACAGCGAAGCAGGGGTGCTCGAAACGCGCATCCCGCACTCGCTTTGATGACAAGCGAGCCCAGTGCCGGATTCCCTCTTGCTGCTAGCAGCAGGCCATTCAGTCCCGCGGCGGTAATACTCCTTATGCTCATGCCGAAGTTCTGCGGATTTGCCACTCCATCGAGTGCGATGAGATGGCTCGCCTGACCGGACGCTAGTGTCGTCAGATAGTCGTCGAGCGTATTCAATGCAGGACAGAAGATATCCAGGGCTACGCCCTGGTCCTGCTTTTTATTGCGTGAGATGCGTGCTAGCGCGTCTCGACCGTGTTCGAAAATCTCCACCTCTCGAAAGTGTGCAAGCTCTACGATGTCGTCAACAATCGTGCTCTTGCGATTACTCTGGGCGAGATGTAGCGCGCGACAGTCTAGCGTTGGATCCTCCAAGGCTTCCTTCACAGCTTTGCGGCCGTATACGGTCAGCAACTTGCGGCGCTGTTCTTTGGAGAAACGCTGGGGCATAAAAAGTTCAGCGGCCTTTGGCGAATGGATTTGACGGACACTATAGTCGCGATTTTGCCACACGCCGCGTGGCTGCGTGTGTGGGCTTGCCTCGCCAGCAGGCTACACACTACGCGGTGCACGCCGACCCCATGGCTGTGCTTCTTGAAGTAAAGTGTTTTCGGTGGAGTGGCTAGCTTGGAGACGATACTTGTCAGAACCTACAGAAGAAGTACCCCTTACACTTTTCTCGACGACGGAATGCCACCTTTGCGAAGCAGCGGAAGCGTTGCTTCGTGCTGCCCAAGGTACGAATCGGTCAGTTCAATGGGACAGCGTCGATGTCGCCAGTGATGACGCCTTATTCAATCGCTATGGCTGGTTGATCCCTGTGCTTCGCCATCGCTCTGGAGCGGAGTTACGCTGGCCTTTTGATGCGGAGCTCCTGGCGGAGTTTCTCGCTGTCAATCCATAGTTCGTCACACCGGCCAGCGGCGACGAAAAGCTGAAGCTAACCTACTCTGACCGCAAGCACGTCACAGCTTGCGCCATGCAAAACACCGTTTGCGGTCGAACCCATTAGGAGTGCCAAGCCGTAGCGACCGTGGCTACCGACCACGATTAAATCTGCACTCAATTCCTCTGCGAGGGCGTGGATTTCTACCTCAGGTTGTCCGAGCACCACATGGCGGCGCGCAGGATCGATGTTGTGCTGCTCCGCAAAGCGATCCAACTGCGCCCGCGCTTGCTGATGTATTTCCTCTTGGATGCCAGAAAAATCCATTGGGATGTCGCCACCGTAAGCAAAGCTGAGTGGTTCGATGACGTGAATGACGTGAACCTCAGCATTGCTTCCGGCGGCAACTGCGCGGGTTCTGGCGGCAACCAGGTCGGAGTCTTCGCTGAGATCGACGGCTAAAAGGATTTTTTGATAATTCTGATAGTGCTTATCGTTCGTCATCGATTACCCCCTTTTCCTGACACTGGGCTAGCGACACGGTGTCAGAGTAGATTATTGTCCGGGCGTTCTAACAAGCGGCTGCCGATGTTATGAGCTTAGCCTAGATTTTAGCGAAGCAACAACGCGGATTACTAACGCCGATTTAAAAGGCATCAACCACTAGCGAGAGCGGCAAACTGCAGTGCAAGACCTTACATTTAGGCGCAGTGAAGGCGGTAACCCGGCGCCATGAGCTACCTTTTGGTCGGCCTTATCGTTTTGGTCGCTTTGGCTCCGCTGTGGCAGTTCAAGCCGAGCAAAGTTCAGCGCAAGCAGGCTCAATTGCGAGAAGCCGCAGCGCTCGCCGGTTTGTTCGTCGAGTTTCGAGACTGTCCCTTGCCTGACTATGCGGATCGAGAGCGCAAGCAATGGGTGTTTTATGGTGCACGACTCCAGCCAGCACGATCCAAACCACGAGAGTCCGTGTTTTGGCACCGAGTAAACGATGGTGGAGTCTCGAGCGGCGTTCTCGCGGCAGCGGAGCTGCCAACTGTGGGGCCAGAGCAGCGTTGGCTTAGCAAGCCCGCACTCCGGCCGCTGCCAGACTTTTGTTCTGAGCTTGCGAATTCCTGGGTAGCGGTCAGCGTATCTGACAACAGCTGCGGTGCTTTTTGGGATGAATCTGGTGATTCCGATGAGGTACAGAAAGTGGCTAAGCTTATGCTCACTTGGAAACGGCTTTTAGAATCGGCAGGTGGAGTTTCCCCTTGACCGAATCGAAAGCTGACCTTATATATGCGCTCCTTTCGTCGCCGAAATCCGGCCCGAAGTCGTTTGTAGCTGATCAAATTGCGAATTTGATCGATGTTCTAGCTAAGGATTAACCATCTTTATGGGTAAATCTCTCGTCATTGTAGAGTCTCCGGCGAAAGCCAAGACGATCAACAAGTACCTGGGCAAAGACTTTGTAGTTAAGTCCAGCGTTGGTCATATTCGAGATCTACCCACGGCGGGAAGCGGTAAGACCACGGACGCCAAGGAACGCGCAGCGAAGGCGGCACAAACGCGGAAGATGACGCCGGCGCAGAAGGCTAAACATAAGGCGAAGGTCGCTCGAGAGCAGCTCGTGCGGCGGATGGGCATTGATCCAGAGCACGGCTGGGAAGCGAACTACGAAATACTCCCCGGCAAAGAAAAGGTAGTCAATGAGTTAAGAAAACTCGCGGAAAACGCCGATACGGTTTATCTGGCGACCGACCTTGACCGAGAGGGCGAGGCGATCGCTTGGCATCTGCGTGAGGCTATTGGGGGCGATGATGATCGCTACCAGCGAGTCGTGTTCAACGAAATCACCAAAAAGGCTATTCAGGAAGCCTTTGCGGCCCCTTCTCGGATTGACGTCGCTCGAGTAAATGCGCAGCAGGCTCGCCGTTTTCTAGATCGTGTCGTGGGTTATATGGTGTCCCCGCTTCTGTGGGCGAAAGTCGCTCGAGGACTCTCCGCTGGGCGCGTGCAGTCGGTAGCGGTTCGTCTTTTGGTCGAGCGTGAGCGTGAAATTCGCGCTTTTGTTCCCGAGGAGTATTGGGAGCTCCACGCGGATCTGGAAACGAAGGACAAAGAATCCGTTCGCTTTGAGGTAAAGAGCTGCGCTGGAGAGAAGTTCAGACCCAGCGGCGAGGTGGCGGCGATGGCCGCTCGCGACGCGCTGGCTCATGCGGATTACTTGGTCAGCGAGCGCGAGGATAAGCCTACAAGATCTAAACCTCCTGCACCGTTTATTACGTCCACGTTGCAACAGGCGGCGAGTACCCGATTAGGCTTCAGTGTCAAGAAAACCATGACCATGGCGCAGCGGCTGTACGAGGCGGGTTACATCACCTACATGCGTACCGACTCAACCAACCTGAGTCAGGAGGCCGTAGCTGCCTGTCGGAACTACATTGGGGAGAATTTCCCCGCACGTTATTTGCCCGAATCAGCCGCTACCTATTCGGCTAAAGAGAATGCGCAGGAAGCTCACGAGGCAATACGTCCATCGGACGTGACTGTTCTTCAGCAGCA
>JBCCQO010000133.1:0-8509 GCA_039024595.1 Pseudomonadota bacterium
CGCGGGTCTCGTGGACGCTATCCCCATCATTGGTGTGGGCATCGCGATGTACTTGATCTTCGTCGTTGCACCGGCAGGCGCCTAAGCGTTTCAGCTTGAGACCCTGGGCGCGGCCCGGGGGCAAAAGCGCTAGCGGTTTTTTATCGAGCCATGCTGTAAGCAACGCGCGATTTCTGAAACCGCATGAATGCAACGATCGATGTTAGCTGGCAAATCACACAACCCCATTTTCTGGCACGGTAGCCAGGCAGGGATGATTGCTGTGGACATCGGTGATTTTGGGAGGAACAGGTTTTGAATATCAACCTAACTCTTATCGGTCAGATGCTGGCGTTTATCGCCTTTGTTGTTTTCTGCATGAAGTATGTGTGGCCACCGATTTTGGCCGCGATGCAGGAGCGAGAGCAAAAAATCGCAGACGGTCTCGCCGCTGCTGATCGTGCCAGCCACGACCTTGAGTTGGCACAGGAAAAAGCCGTAGAGCGATTGAAAGAAGCAAAGGAAGAGGCTTCCGGAATCGTTGACGCGGCCAATCGCCGCGCGAACCAAATCGTCGACGAAGCGAAAGACGCAGCGGTTGTTGAGGCTGACCGCGTTAAAGCCGCTGCGCAGGCAGAGATAGAGCAGGAAACCAACCGCGCTCGCGAACAACTGCGCAGTCAAGTCGCTGCCTTATCGATAGCAGGGGCAGAAAAGGTTCTTGGTGCGTCCGTTGATGAAGCCGCTCACGCGGACATCGTCGATAAGCTGGCGTCGGAGCTATAAGCGATGGCCGAACTTAGTACGCTCGCCAGGCCTTATGCGAAAGCAGCATACGAATACGCTAATGGTGAGAACGACACTGCTGCGTTGGATGCTTGGCTAAAAGAGCTTCAATTAATCGCAGCGGTTGTTTCTGAGCCGGCCGTGGCGGAGTTTCTAGCAGATCCTTCATCGACGACAGAAAAGCAGGCAGAGACGTTTTTGTCGCTGTGCGGCGATGAGCTTGGTGAGAGCCGGAAACGGTTTCTGCATGTGCTCGCGGAAAACCGTCGACTGGGCCTCGCTCCGCAGATCGCTACCCAGTTCTCTCAGCTAAAAGCGCTGCGCGAGCAAAGCGTCGATGTAGAACTGACGTCCGCCTTCGATGTGCCCGATACGGTTCGAGACAAAATCGCCGACGCGTTGGGCAAACGCCTAGAGCGCGAGGTAGTGGTGACAACGAATACCGATTCGGCACTCATCGGCGGAGTGCTGATTAAAGCCGGTGACCTGGTTATAGATGGCAGCGTGCGCGGCCGTTTAAACAAGCTAGCAGAAGCGCTGGCTAATTAGTTTTTGAGGAACAGATCATGCAGCAACTGAATCCGTCCGAAATTAGCGATCTGATTCGTCAGCGAATCGACTCTCTGGACGTCAGTAGTGAAGCTCGTAATGTCGGAACCATTGTATCGGTAAGCGACGGCATCATCCGAATCCACGGCCTGACGGACGTGATGTACGGAGAGATGATTGAGTTCGACGGCGGAGTCTATGGAATGGCGCTCAACCTGGAGCGTGACTCTGTGGGCGCCGTAATACTCGGTGACTATAAGGGTTTGGCGGAAGGACAGTCCTGTCGTTGCACCGGGCGTATTCTTGAAGTACCGGTTGGCCCCGAACTACAGGGCCGCGTGGTAGATGCTCTCGGGAATCCGATTGACGGCAAAGGGCCCGTCAATGCAGCGCAAACGGATGCGCTCGAAAAGGTGGCGCCGGGTGTAATTGCACGGCAATCCGTTGATCAGCCCGTGCAGATCGGACTGAAAGCTATCGACTCCATGGTCCCGATTGGTCGCGGTCAGCGCGAGTTGATTATTGGTGACCGGCAGGTCGGTAAAACGGCGATCGCCGTTGACGCCATCATCAACCAGAAAGGCACGGGTATTAAGTGTATTTATGTTGCTGTTGGCCAAAAGGCATCTTCGGTGGCGTCAGTCGTCAGAAAGCTGGAAGAACACGGTGCGATGGACCACACCATCATTGTGGCTGCCAACGCGGCAGACCCTGCGGCGATGCAGTTCCTAGCCCCCTTTGCTGGGTGCACGATGGGCGAGTACTACCGGGATCGCGGTGAAGATGCGTTGATTATCTATGATGACCTGAGTAAGCAGGCAGTTGCCTATCGGCAGATTTCCCTGCTTCTGCGCAGACCTCCGGGCCGGGAAGCTTATCCTGGTGATGTTTTCTATCTTCACTCTCGTTTGCTCGAACGAGCTGCGCGGGTGAACGCCGATTACGTTGAGAAACTCACCAACGGAGAGGTGAAAGGCCAAACGGGATCTTTGACCGCTCTCCCGGTTATCGAAACCCAGGCTGGAGACGTCTCAGCGTTTGTACCGACCAACGTTATTTCGATTACCGATGGTCAGATCTTCCTGGAAACAGACATGTTTAACGCCGGCGTACGACCCGCGATGAACGCGGGTATCTCCGTTTCTCGGGTAGGTGGTGCCGCGCAAACAAAGATCATGAAGAAGCTGTCCGGTGGTATTCGTACCGCGCTGGCCCAGTACCGCGAGTTGGCGGCGTTCTCCCAGTTCGCCTCTGATTTGGATGATGCGACCAAAGCCCAGCTTGATCACGGTGAGCGAGTAACCGAGCTGATGAAGCAGAAGCAATATTCCCCGCAGAGCATCGCGGAAATGGGTCTGATGCTTTTTGCAGCCAACGAAGGGCACCTGAAGGACGTTGCGGTCGAGAAGATCGGCGACTTTGAATCCGCCCTGCTCTCCTTTGCGCATGCAGAGTATGCAAGCCTGATGGACGGTATTGCCCAAAGCGGTGATTACAGTGACGAGACGGCGGCCAGTTTCGGCGAGTTGATCGAGAAGTTTAAGGCGACGCAGACTTACTGAAATCGATACACGGTTGATACATAAAGGCAGCAACACAAAAAAATGCTGCTCGGTTTGGCGATGAGCTAGACAAAGCAAACGGTACAACGGCAAGGCACACGGAATAGAAACGCATGGCAGTCGGAAAAGAAATCCGCACCAAGATCACGAGTATTAAAAGTACTCAGAAGATCACCAGTGCGATGGAAATGGTCGCGGCCAGCAAAATGCGTCGTGCCCAAGATCGCATGGAAGTCGGTAAGCCCTACTCTCGGCGTATTCGTTCAGTTGTGAGTCATATCGCTAACTCGACGCCTGAGTATCGCCATGTATTTATGAGTGAGCGAGAGGCTAAGCGAGTTGGTTTTATTGTTGTGTCTACCGATCGCGGACTCTGTGGTGGTCTGAACATAAACTTGTTCAAAGCCACGATGCGTGCAATGAAAGAGTGGAACGACCAGGGAGTCGAGATTGACCTTTGCCTGGTGGGCGGTAAGGCCATCGCTTTCTTCAACAGCTATGGCGGTAATGTCGTTTCCGCAACACGAGACATCGGTGAGGAGCCGGTGTTAGAGGACTTGATCGGTGGCGTAAAAACCATGCTCGACTCCTTTGAAGAAGGCAAGATCGATCGCTTGTTCATGGTAAGCAATGAGTTTGTGAACACCATGACGCAAAACCCAAGCGTAGAGCAGGTGCTCCCCCTGCTACCGGAAGACAACGACCAGATGAAACATCACTGGGATTACATCTACGAGCCAGAAGCAAGAGATCTGCTCGACGGACTGCTCACGCGCTACATTGAGTCGCAGGTGTACCAAGCCGTCGTCGAAAACGCCGCTTGCGAGCAGGCTGCGCGAATGCTGGCCATGAAGAACGCGACGGAGAATGCCGGCGAACTGATTGATGAGTTGGAGCTGGTTTACAACAAGGCTCGCCAGGCTGCGATCACGCAGGAGCTGTCGGAAATTGTCGGTGGTGCAGCGGCGATCAGCTAGCCGACAGCGAAAAGAATTAACTGGTATAGGCCCAAGAGCCTGTTCCCGAAATACGGAAGAGAGGATCAGACATGAGTAGCGGACGAATCGTCCAGATTATCGGCGCGGTTATCGACGTAGAGTTTCCTCGCGATGCTGTCCCCCAGGTATACGACGCTCTTAAGGTCGCAGACAAAGACCTCACGCTGGAAGTACAGCAGCAGCTTGGCGATGGAGTGGTTCGCGCCATTGCGATGGGATCCTCCGAAGGAGTCTCTCGCGGGTTGGCGGTGGAGAATACCGGTGCCCCAATCTCTGTTCCGGTGGGTGGTGAAACCCTGGGCAGGATTATGGATGTGCTGGGTAATCCCATTGATGAACGCGGTCCGATCGGAGAACAAGAGCGATCATCCATTCACCGGGATGCGCCTACTTATGAAGAGCTGGCAGCTTCTGAAGAGCTTCTCGAAACCGGCATTAAGGTTATCGATCTGGTATGCCCCTTTGCCAAGGGCGGTAAGGTCGGTCTGTTCGGTGGAGCCGGTGTCGGTAAAACCGTGAATATGATGGAGCTGATCAACAATATCGCGCTTCAGCATTCAGGTCTTTCGGTGTTTGCCGGCGTGGGAGAGCGTACTCGTGAAGGGAACGACTTCTACTATGAGATGCAGGAATCCAAGGTTGTCGACCTCGAAAACCCGGAAAATTCTAAAGTGGCCATGGTTTACGGTCAGATGAATGAGCCGCCGGGCAACCGTCTTCGCGTAGCGCTGACGGGTCTGACCATGGCCGAAAAATTCCGTGACGAAGGCCGTGACGTATTGTTGTTTGTCGACAACATTTACCGTTACACGCTGGCGGGTACCGAGGTATCTGCATTGTTGGGCCGTATGCCATCTGCGGTGGGTTATCAGCCTACGCTGGCCGAGGAAATGGGTGCGCTTCAGGAACGTATTACTTCGACCAAACTCGGATCGATCACATCGATTCAGGCCGTATACGTACCTGCGGACGACCTGACCGACCCGTCACCTGCAACGACCTTTGCGCACCTTGATTCAACGGTCGTACTGTCTCGAGACATCGCGGCAAAAGGTATTTATCCTGCGGTAGACCCGCTTGATTCCACGTCTCGTCAGCTAGACCCGCTAATTATTGGTAATGAACACTACGAAGTCGCTCGTGGCGTGCAGGGTGTACTGCAACGTTACAAGGAATTGAAAGACATCATTGCCATTTTGGGCATGGACGAGCTTTCCGAGGAAGACAAGCAAACCGTAGATCGTGCTCGTAAGATCGAGCGCTTCCTTTCCCAGCCCTTCCACGTGGCGGAAGTTTTCACTGGTTCACCGGGTAAGTACGTATCTCTGAAAGATACGATCGCCGGCTTCAAAGGAATCCTCGCAGGGGACTACGATGAGCTCCCAGAACAGGCGTTCTACATGGTGGGCAGCATCGACGAAGCGGTAGAGAAAGCAAAGAGCCTTTAAGCCGCAGGCGTCAGGGTCCGATTGATAGCAACAGCGCTAGGAATAGAAAATGGCAATGACCGTTCACTGCGACATCGTTAGTGCCGAAGAGGAAATCTTCTCCGGTCTGGTGCAGTCGCTGGTCGCAACAGGCGAGATGGGAGAGTTGGGTATTAACTACGGCCACGCTCCCTTGCTGACCTCGTTAATCCCCGGGCCAGTTCGCATTGTTTTGCAAAATGGCGACGAAGAGGTGTACTACGTTTCCGGCGGTTTTCTGGAAGTGCAGCCGGGCGTCGTTTCCATTCTCGCCGATACCGCAATACGGGCCGAAGCTGTTGATGAAGCCGCCGCCGAATCGGCACGCAAAGAGGCGGAGCAGGCTCTCGCGAATCAGTCCGGCGAGTTCGACTATGGCCGGGCATCTGCCCAGCTGGCCGAAGCCGCAGCTCAGCTGGCAACGTTGAGAAAGCTCAAAAACAGAGCAAGCCGCTGATCACTATTTGACCCCACCCTCTGCACCGCAGGTGTGACGTTGACCAATAACCTCTGATCGATTTCTCCGACCAGGGGTTTTTTGTGGGTGTTAGACCCCAAGCTGTGATAGTTCAGACGCGGCCTGACACACAGCATCAGTTCTGGTCGAGCTTTCTCCTTGGCGGATATTTTTGGCTAGGCTCGAAAGCAGCCGTTGTCGGCCCACTCCAGTCGTCCATTGTGCGAATCTCACCGGACTCACTTTCGGTGAAGCAGTCAGTGTGGTCCAGCCACAATATCTGCTGCTCCGACTGTTGCCGTCAGCTGGTTGAGGACACCCTGTATCAGATCCTCACTTCTCTTATTGTATGTATGGAAATTGTCTTGCTCCACATAGGCGTTTCGTAATGCAGCGTGCAACTTCAGATCAGCGAGCAAAGCTGACGCATCTGTCACATAAGTAAACGAACGGTCAGCATCTTCTTTCGAGGGTATTCCGCTGGTTCTAACCTCTCGCACTCTCGCCAGGCTTTGTCTTGCATGCCGAAAAGGCTGCGTTAACGACTGTGTGTTACCGGCGAGAAGACTCGCCCAAGCGTTGTATTCATACAGTGCATCAGTAAGCGCCCTATTCAGGACGAGGTCGAGTCGACCGCTAGCCTGTAACTCTGCAAACACGACCGACGGTGGCGGTAGGGGCATGATTGTCACCAAGGACGTAAGGTCATCATCCAAAGTGTCTGATGCCAGCGTTCCAGACTGTAATCCCTCTACGATGCGGCTGCCAGCTAAGAGATTTTGTTCCATGACACCTCTTCTCCTCTCTGCCGTCTTGTGCATCAATTTGAACTCGGATTCGATTCTCGCAAGGATACTTTTGCTCTCTAGCCTCCTGAGTCTGTCGTCGTTCCAATCTTGACCCTGCAGACCAATAAAGACACCAAGAACGACCACAAGAAGATCGAGAAACACCGCAAACCAGTTCTGTTCGCGAACGTGCTTTGTCACTCTCCTGAGCAGCATACGTATCCCTCCAAACGGGAACGGAGAATACGAGACTCCTCGCTTGGGCGAAAGACCGCTTCGGGTCACAAGCGGAAGTTAGTTATTCCTGGAGCGAGCGGCAGTTAACGGCCAAGTGTCGCCGTTCAATTCGTAAAGGCCGTGCTCAGCAAAAAAACTTACTTGTTAGAATCACCCAATGAGCCCCTCGATTAACCAGTAGCTTCCCAGGCTGCCAATGGAGTAAGTGATGAGGGTGAGAGCTCGAGCCTCGGCTTCTTTTGTGGCACGAGCCAGCCCGGTCAGCACCAACATGGTGATTGCCACCACTGCCAACTGCCCTGCTTCCACGCCAATATTGAAAGCAAAAAGCGCTGTTGCGAGCTGCATTTGCGGCAAGCCAATCTCTGCAAGCGAGCCGGCAAAACCAAAGCCATGCACCAGTCCAAAGGCAAAGGCCACCGCCCATGGGTAGGTGCGCGTTAGCGTGTGGCGATCGGGTTCGCGAAGCGAAAGCGCGACTTCTACGGCAAGGAAAACGATGGACAGGGCGATGAGCGCCTCTACGGGGCGGGCCGGCAGACCGGAATACCCGAGCACCGTCGCCACGAGCGTTATGGAATGGGCTACCGTGAAGGCGGTCGCAGCTTTGACAACGGGCCAAGGACCTCGCACCAGCAAGACCAGCGCGATCACAAACAGCAAGTGATCCCAGCCGAACACAATGTGCTCTGCGCCAATGAAGAAGTAATCGAACAGCACGCTCAGCGTATCCGGCTCCATCTGGATAGTGGCAGCGGGAGTATCCGCCGTCAGACGAAAGCTTTGGGTTGGCGCGTTCAGCGGCACGAAACGCGCGATCGCGTCAGACCGGCCCAGTAATTCGCTGAGGCCGAACCGCGCACCGGCGGCAAAAGAACTGCAGGTCAGGCTCGCCCTGCCCATTAATGCGCCCGACTGAAGGCGCTGCACGGGCTCACCGGAAACCTTGCACACTTCTGGAAGAACCGGCGTAAGTCGTGTCGCCAATGCGAGACCACTGCCTACAGCGAGCGTGACCTTCCACTCCATCGTGTACTGGTCTCGCTCCACTTCGCGCAGCTCAACAACAGAGGGGCGTAACTCGTGAGCGGCGAGTGATGTGCTCGCAAACAGGACGCACAGCACGACAATCCAATGGACCGCGGTGTTCATCGGTCGATGCGATAAGCGCTAGCTAGTACTTCGTAGGCGCGTTGTTTTCGCGCATCAATCTGCTCCGTCCGCCAGTCATTGCTCAGTACCGATCGAAGGCTTTCAAAATCTGGCATCTGTGTGCTTCGCCCTGTGAGACGCACAAGATGCCAGCCAAAGCCCGAGGCGATCGGTCCGCGCCACTCATCGGTCGGATCGAGAGCGCCGAGTTCATCGGCAAACTGGCGCCCAAAGCGCGCTTCTACTTCGCGCATTGGGTTTTCTGAAACTAAGCCTGGCAAGCTAGTCGCCTCGCCTTTGGTGATGCCAAGCTGTAGCGCTTCACTCGCAGCCGCCATGTTGGGAAAGAAGATCTGCTCAAAGCTTACCCGTGGATTCGCATCTGTGCGCTCAGCATAGCGTTCCGTGTTCGCCTTCCAGTAGGCGCGCAACATCTCATCCGTGGGTTGCATCGTCTCTGCGGCTAAGCTCGCTGACAAATCCATCTTCGATACCAACCGGCGACGCACGACGGTGTCACCTTCATCGAGCCCCA
>JBCCQO010000134.1:0-8461 GCA_039024595.1 Pseudomonadota bacterium
CCATAACCGGGAGGGTCCCACCCATCAAGAAGCTGGCCGGGCAGATGAGCAGCATGGCGATAAGTAACTTTAGCAGCGTAAGCGCTGTGGGGAATGCACCAAAAGCCGCATAAAAGTGCGGAAAGAGTAAATCCCAGACAGTATACATAGCGAAAAAGAAAATAGCGGTCGCGGCGATGCCAAGCTCTAGCCAGCCGTACAGCTTAAGCGGCTGGCTTAATCCGGTAAGCCGCCTGCCCCAGAAATAGCTGCCAGCGGCAATGCCCAAAAAAAATGCGGCGGTCGCTGCGGCCGCGCTATGAGCGGTACTGCCAAACAGCAGGCCCAACTGCTTCATCCACAGGACTTCATAGATGAGACCTGCGACACCGGATAGGAAAAAGATAGAAATTGTGCTGAGCGTCTTGCTCACAGCGAGCCTCGCAGGCTGGGAAGAGAGACTGTTACTAGCTACTCGGCGTTCGCAGCGACAGCACGAGTTGCTGAACGTGGATAGGAGGCGCGGGTCTTAGTAGCGAGATGAGAAAAGCGACCAAGAAATTCACCAGTGCTCCTACAGCACCGAAAGCATTCGGTTCAATACCAAGGAACCAATTTTCCTGCATGTTCCCAAGGAATTGAGTTGAAGAGATAAACATGAAGCCTTTGTGTTGGAAAACGTACAGCAGGGTGACCGAAAGTCCGGCGATCATACCCGCAATGGCTCCAGCGCGATTCATTCGCGTGCTAAAGATACCCATCATCAACGCGGGGAAAATAGAAGAGGCGGCTAGACCAAACGCTAGGGCGACGGTGCCTGCGGCGAAGTCCGGTGGATTCAAACCAAGATACCCGGCACCGAGAATAGCGAAGGTCATAGCAACCCGACTGGCTAGCAGTTCACTGCGTTCGCTGATGGTAGGTACCAGTATACCCTTGAATAGATCATGCGAAATCGCCGAGGCGATCGCCAAGAGCAAGCCTGCTGCCGTTGAGAGTGCGGCCGCCAAGCCCCCGGCAGCGACGAGCGCGATCACCCAATTTGGAAGAAGCGCAATTTCCGGGTTAGCGAGCACCATGATGTCATTATCAACTTTGACCATCTCATCACTGGTCTTATCCGCACTGTGTTGAATAAGTCCATCATCGTTCTTGTCTTCAAAAGCCAAGAGACCAGTCTTCTCCCAGTTCCGGAACCATTGGGGCCGTTCTTCGTAGTTCAGTGCTACCCCCGGTGCAGGCTCGAGCGTATTTAAGAAGTTCAGTCTTGCCATGCCGGCAACGGCGGGCGCTGTGGTGTAGAGAATGGCGATGAACAGGAGTGCCCAGCCGGCGGAAGAGCGCGCGTCCCGGGCGGTGGCGACCGTAAAAAAACGTATGATTACGTGTGGGAGCCCAGCCGTGCCAATCATCAGCGATAGGGTGTAGGCAAACATATTCAAGGTGCTCAGCCGATCATGACTGGTGTATTCACGGAAGCCGAGGTCGGTAACGATCGCATCGAGTTTATCCAACAGATAAGTGTCGCTTGCGGTGAGCTTGCTGCCCAGGCCCAGTTGAGGCACCGGGTTTTCCGTAAGCTGCAGACTGATGAAAACTGCCGGAATCGTGTAGGCAAATATCAACACGCAATACTGAGCAATTTGCGTGTAGGTAATGCCCTTCATCCCGCCGAGTACCGCATAAAAAAAGACGATGCACATGCCGATGAGTAAGCCGGTAGCGTAGTCAACTTCCAGGAAACGCGAGAAAGCGACTCCAACGCCTTTCATTTGTCCTATGACATAGGTCACCGAACACACGACAAGGCAGATGACCGCCACCAGGCGGGCGGCCTTAGAGTAGTAACGATCACCGATAAACTCAGGAACTGTGTACTTACCGTACTTGCGTAAGTAGGGTGCGAGAAGCATTGCGAGAATGACAAAACCGCCGGTCCAGCCCATCAGGAAAACCGAACCGCCGTAACCCATAAAGGCGATCAAGCCCGCCATCGAAATGAACGAGGCTGCAGACATCCAGTCGGCCGCCGTTGCCATACCATTAGCGACCGGGCCCACGCTCCCACCGGCAACATAAAACTCACGGGTCGAACCTGCCCGCGATGCTAAGGCAATGATCAGATAAAGGGCGAAGCTGGCGCCCACAACTAGGTAGGTAAGTGTTTTTAACTCCATAGCGCTTAGTCGAGATCCGGGCTGCTATCGGAGCGGTCGCTATGGCTTTTTTCCGGTCTTGAAAACTCTTGATCCAGCTTGCTCATTCGGCGGGCGTAGTAGAACACCAATGCGACAAAGGTGAATATCGATCCTTGCTGGGCGAACCAAAAACCAAGCTTGTAGCCTCCTAGGCGAAATTCGTTTAGCTCGTCGACAAAGACAATGCCGCAGAGAAAGCTCACCAAGAACCAAACGGTAAGGAGCTTGGCGACGAGTTTTAGATTTGCCCGCCAGTAGTCGTCGCTTTGGTCGTGCTCTTGTTGGTCGTGCTCCTGCAAGGACGAGTCCTCTTTTTTTACTTACTTATTGTTGGTTCATCCTACCGGCAATGGCGCTCATCTGGGAAGTATGCGTTCGTCCGAGTCTGAGCGCAGGAGGGTTTCCTCACGTCTTTTTGCGACCTACCATTAGCGCTCAATCATTAGTGTTCAAAACCAGGGATAGCTATGAGTGAAGACAGCGTACTCTACGCTCAGCAAGGTGCAGTCGCGGTTATTACTCTGAACCGGGAAGACACTATGAACTCCCTAAGTGGCGCACTTTGGTCCGCTTGGGTCGCTGCCCTCGCGCGAGCGAATGAGGACGATAATATCGCGGCGATTGTCATTACCGCGAAGGGCAAAGCATTCTGCGCTGGCGGTGATATGCATGAAGGCTTCCTCCCAAAAATGCGTGGGGAAGAACCCTACGACCCTAATGATCATAGATTGGGCGGATTAGGCCTGCCCTTCGATTGGATTCGTATTATCCGCGAATCGAAGCCGACGATAGCGGCGGTAAACGGTTTGGCTGTCGGTGGTGGAGCAACCTCGATCTTACCCTGTGACGTAATCGTTGCGAGCGAGCAAGCGAGTTTTCACTTTATGTTTGCCAAGCTTGGCTTAGTGCCAGAACTTGGTTCGTCTCATTTCCTGGTCAAGCGTGTTGGCTTTGCCCATGCGTCCGAGATTTTACTCTCAGCCCGTGCGGTAGATGCACAGGAGGCGTTAGCCATCGGCTTAGTCAACGCGGTGGTGCCTGCGGACGCACTGCTTGGGCGAGCACTTGAATATGCCAATGCGATAGCGGTTAACCCATCCCCGATGGTGCAGTTGATCAAGGACCTGCTTACCAAGAACTCAGAGGAGACGGATATCGACGCAATTTGGCGTCGCGAATCGGACGCGCTGCGTCAGTGTCTGGCGCGAGCGGAGCATCGGGAGGCGGTCGAGGCTTTTCTCGAGAAGCGAACGCCGGACTTCGCCGCGGTTCGAGCAAAAAGCGGGGAAGGCTAGTTTTGCTATTTCCTTTATTCACCTTCACCTTGGATCTGAATCGGCCCCGCGTATGAGCACCGCATGGGTAGACCGCGCTACGGCAGACGCTGCCAGCAGCAAATATATGTTAAGGGCGCTGGAGCTCGCATCGGCAGCGGCGAGATCGGGCGAGGTGCCTGTGGGCGCGGTGCTTGTTCGTGATCAGGAGATTCTTGCAGAGGCGTTTAATTCTCCGATCTCACTAAACGACCCAACAGCGCACGCAGAGATATTGGCTCTTCGTCAAGCCTCACAGCGGCTAGCCAACTACCGACTGCCGAACACGACGCTGTATGTAACGCTTGAGCCCTGCAGCATGTGCTGCGGCGCGATCGTCCACGCTCGCGTTTCCCAACTGGTGTTCGCCGCTCGCGAGCCGAGGGCAGGTGCGGTCGTAAGCGCCCGTAGTCTGCTCGATGAGGATGGCTTAAACCACCGAGTTAGCTGGACAGAAGATCAGGCAGCTGCGACAAGAAGCGCGGAGCTGCTGCGCGCGTTCTTTCGTGATCGACGCTAGCGTTTAGGCAAAGCTAAGTACACCCTCATGCAACGCCCCCTTGCTCGGATTTTCCGGCTAATCGATTTTGCTACAGCGCCAAAAGGGTAATGTCTTCGAGCCGTTCGGGCAGGTAGTCGCGAGCGTCCGCGGGGGGCAGAGGGCGGCGGGCGCGGGCGGTTTGCCAGCGTAAGATCTTGTAGTAATGGCGAATGTTCTGGACATAGCCCGCGGCTTCGAGTCCCCGGGCGTAGCCATAGCGCAAACTTGGATACACATTCCTGTCCTCTAGGGCAGGCAGGACTTCGAGTACGTCACTCCACTGATGCGGGTCGCCGCCTTGGCGCTCTGTGAGTATTCGGGCGTCCTCCAGATGTCCCATGCCAATGTTGTAAGCGGCTAGCGCAAACCAAGTTCGATCCGGTTCCTCGATATCGCTGGGCAGGCGGCGACGCAGCGCGAGAAAGTACTTCGCTCCGCCGCGAAGGCTTTGGTTAACATCCGTACGCTTGGTCACGCCCAGGTCGCTCGCCGTTGCCCGCGTCAGCATCATCATGCCGCGCACACCAGTCGGAGAGGTCGCCTGCGGATTCCAGTGGGACTCTTGATAGCTTATCGCTGCCAACATCTCCCAGTCGATTTGGTTCTCTTCGGCAATAATTTGGATGAGCTGCTGGTACTTCGGCAGCTCACGGCGCACCGCGTTAACAAAGGTCTGCGAATCTACCCGGGAAATGCGATCGTCTTGCTCGAAATACACTTGTCCGAGACGCTCCAGCGTTCCATTCTGTTGCTGCTGAGCGAGGAACTCGTTGATGTCGGTAAGAAGCTCGGACTCTTTGAAGTTGCTGGGTAAATACCAAACGATATCTTGTGGTTTTCCCAGATCGAATGCCACAGCGAGGCTTGGAACAAGGTTCTGCTGAATAAAAAATTCGCGTGAATCGACCACGGCGACATCCAGCTCCTTAGCGCTCACTTGAGCCAACAGTTCCAAGGGATCTCCCGTGGCTAGGGAATTCCACTCCAACCAGTCCACCCCACCGGCTCGGATGTCCGCAAGCTGAGCCTCGTGACTGCTGCCGGCAAGCACGCCGATGCGGAGACCTTCGAGATCGCCTAGAGTACGCGGACGCCCTTCACCCACCTTGTACACCACCTGGGGAGTTTGCTGCGCAAAGGCGCTACTGGGTGCAAAATTTTGCGCCCGCCGATCGGTAAGGGTAAGGCTTGCGCCCGCAATGTCCGCCTCGCCACGCTCCAGGGCGGAGAACAACGCATCCAGTGAGAATGCTTGCTCTACCACCAGTTCCACACCCAGCTCGCGTGCAAAGCCCGCCGCTAGCTCATAATCAAAGCCGCGCGGTCCCTCTTTCCCTAAGTAGTAAGTGGTTGGTCCATTGCGGGTGATTAGGCGCAGCTCACCCTTCTGGATGATCGCGCCGGTGCTCGTTTGATCGCTACAGGCTGTGGCCAAAAAGATCGTTAGAAACACAAACCCATAGCAGGAGAGGCGATCACAGCATTGATCTGCGAGATGGGGTCGCAACTCCAGGGTCTTAGCGGCGAGAGCACGGATCATGGGTAGCAGTGTATCGTCTCGCTGGCGCTTAAACTTGCCAACTCTTACCGCCGATTTTCCGCCGCTCGCCGGAGGAGTTTTGTACTAAATCACCTTCCAGTGCTTAACGGCATAAGCGCGCTCAAGTACAATCCGCGCCTTCCTGGCGGGACAGCAAACAGGTTGGCGAATCGGTGCGGCAAAACGGTCTTTCTAAACCCTCCCTCATGTTGATCCCCGGTTCTCCGGCTCTGTCTGAGTCGCGCGTGCAGGCTATTAGGAAACGCATCTCCCAACGCGCTATTGATGTCGAGATTCTTCGTAACGGATACGTTCATCTCGCCCTTCTAGCGCAAGTCAACGAAGCGACCGGGGCATCGCCATCGGCAAGCGCTCCTGCAGAAGATGAGGCGAAAGAGAAGCTGGATGCCCTGTTGGCGCAGTCTGGCGTCGATCGTTTCGCAGCTCCCGATGAATTGACGGGCTCTAGCTGGCTTTACGTGAGCCCTAGGCGTGGAACGATTTCCCCCTGGTCAAGCAAGGCAACAGATATTGCCCAGCGCTGCGGTATGGATTGGATAGAACGACTCGAGCGGGTCATGGCGATTGAACTGTCTCGACCCGTTACCGATGCAGAGCAGCGAAGCCAGCTTGAAGCTTTACTCCACGATCGAATGGTTGAAGAAGTGCTTTGGGACGAGACCGCGTTACCGCAGCTTTTTTCAGCTCAAGACGCAAAAGAGAGTGCCGTGATCGATGTGCTCAGCCAGGGTCGAGAGGCACTGGCTGCAGCTAATCTCGCTTTGGGGCTTGCGCTAGCTGAAGACGAGATTGACTACCTGTGCGAATGTTTTGAGCGGCTCGGTCGGAATCCCCGCGACATCGAGTTGATGATGTTTGCGCAAGCAAATTCGGAACACTGCCGCCACAAAATTTTCAATGCGGATTGGACCATCGATGGGGTGGCGCAGGCGAAGTCCTTGTTCTCGATGATTCGCAATACGCACCAGCACGCCCCGGCAGGCGTGCTCTCGGCTTACTCGGACAATGCAGCAGTAGTCGCCGGTCCTACCGTAACCCGCTTTGCTCCCTGGGGCCGCAACCGTGAATACCGGGGTCTTGAGCAGCCCGTGCATCTCCTCATGAAGGTAGAAACACACAACCACCCCACAGCGATCGCTCCCTTTCCCGGCGCCGGTACCGGTGTTGGAGGAGAGATTCGCGACGAAGGTGCGGTCGGTTGCGGTTCAAAACCGAAGGCTGGTCTGACTGGTTTTAGCGTCTCCCATTTGCATTTACCCAATGATGCGCAACCGTGGGAGCCGCCACTATCGAAGCCAGATCGTATTGCGTCGGCACTAGCGATTATGATCGAAGGGCCCATTGGGGGCGCGGCATTCAATAACGAATTTGGTCGCCCTAATCTTTGTGGTTACTTCCGAAGCTTCGAGTACGTCGACGAAGCAGAGCCGGGGGAGCGGCGCGGCTATCACAAGCCGATTATGATCGCCGGGGGCTTTGGCAATGTGTCAGAGGAGCATGTGCTTAAGCATCCCTTCGCCCCCGGCACGGCACTGCTGGTACTGGGTGGCCCGGCGATGCTGATTGGTCTGGGTGGTGGTGCTGCTTCTAGCGTGGCGAGCGGCGATGGACAGGAGGATTTGGATTTTGCCTCTGTTCAGCGGCAAAACCCAGAAATGCAGCGTCGCTGTCAGGAAGTGATTGATCGTTGCTGGCAACTGGGCACGGAAAACCCCATTGCGTTTATCCACGATGTAGGTGCGGGCGGGTTGTCGAACGCGCTGCCTGAGCTGGTCAAGGACGGTGGCTGTGGTGGTCTGTTTTCCTTGCGAACGATACCTAGCGATGATCCCAGCATGTCGCCTCTGGAGCTTTGGTGCAACGAGAGTCAAGAGCGCTATGTTTTGGCGGTCGACGAAGCTCGCCTGGACGAGTTCTTTGAGATTTGCCGACGAGAGCGTTGTCCTGTCGCCCGCGTTGGATCAGCGACGGAGGAACGAGAACTGCACGTTACGGACACGCTCTTCGAGGACGCGCCCGTTGCGATGCCGATGGATGTGCTGTTCGGCAAACCCCCTAAGATGCATCGCCACGATCAGCGTAAGCATTACTCCTGGACCCCTGTCTCCTCGGGCAAGGACTTTGATGCTGCGCTAGCGCGCGTGTTACGCCACCCCACCGTGTCCTCTAAGGCCTTTCTGATCACGATCGGCGATCGCACGGTGACCGGATTGGTGTCCCGCGATCAGTTTGTAGGCCCCTGGCAAGTGCCCGTGGCCGATTGTGCCGTGACTCTAGTTTCGCACCGCAGTACGCTCGGTGAGGCGATGGCTATGGGGGAGAGAACGCCCCTGGCGCTTGTTGATGCGGCTGCATCTGCGCGCATGGCCGTGGCCGAGTCCTTAACGAACATCTTCGCCGCCCCAATCCAGCAGTTGGCGGATGTCCGCTTATCCGCCAACTGGATGTGTGCTGCGGCTAAAGCCGGCGAGGGAGCCGCGCTCTATGAGGCCGTTCAGGCGGTTGGTGAAGATTTGTGTCCGAAGCTCGGTATCGCGATTCCGGTCGGTAAAGACTCCATGTCGATGGAAACGCGCTGGGACGATAACGGGCAACCCTGTGCGTTGAGTTCGCCGGTCTCATTGATTGTGTCGGCATTTTCACCCGTCGGCGATACCGATGGCACGCTCACACCGCAGCTAGATCCAAACGCGGAAAATGCCCTAATACTGGTCGACTTGGGACGACAGCGACTCGGGGCATCGATCCTAGCCCAGTGCTATCAAACGATCGGAGGGGACGTGCCCGATGTGGATTCTCCCGAGCAACTGGGAGCGCTATTGGCACTGGTTAATTGGGGGCGCGCCAACAACAGTCTTCTTGCCTATCA
>JBCCQO010000135.1:0-8460 GCA_039024595.1 Pseudomonadota bacterium
GTACGATTTTTCCATTGTCCTAGCGACGAGTGGTTCTTGCTCAGATAGTTGTCATTTAGTCTTGACAGTATTTACTGTCTATATAAACTGACATTAAATAAGAAACTGATCTGAGAGCGCTCTTGCCAGAGGAACGCAGACATTGAACGCGAGCACCGCCACTGCCGTTGTGTTCGAAAAGCCAGGGGTTATGGCCCTGCGCAGCGTGGGGCTTATGCAACCAGCGCCGAGTCATTGTGTCGTTGATATGCTCTGGAGTGGCATAAGCACCGGTACGGAAAGGCTTCTTTGGGACGGACGAATGCCACCCTTCCCTGGATTGACCTATCCGCTAGTACCTGGCTATGAGTCGGTCGGTCGCGTGTCTTACGTCGGGGACGCAGCTGAGTTCGCTGAAGGCCAGCTGGTGTTTGTACCCGGTTCGCCAGGATATACAGACGTAAGTGGTTTATTTGGTGCTACCGCTGACCGTGTCGTGGTTGAAGCCGAGCGGCTTGTTCCCATCGACGAGTCTCTTGGGGAGCAGGGCACTCTACTAGCGCTCGCTGCGACTGCCCATCACTGCGTGACTCGTTTAGGCGATGGCCAATTGCCCGAACTTATTGTGGGCCATGGTGTTCTGGGTCGTTTGGTAGCCCGCTGTGTGCTTGCGCTTGGTGGCAAGCCTCCAGTGGTTTGGGAAGCAAGCGAGGCTAGGAAGTGGGGTGCGCAGGGCTACGAGGTGCTCACTCCAGAAAGAGACGGCAACCAGGCCTACCAGCGCATCATTGATGTCAGCGGTGATCCAAAAGCTCTCGATACTTTGATTTCGCGCCTCGCCCCGCGCGGCAGCATTGTTCTGGCGGGTTTTTATCACGAACCACTTAGTTTTGCGTTTCCTGCAGCTTTCATGCGCGAGGCATCCATTGTGGTGGCCGCCGAGTGGCAGCGAGCCGATTTAGACCGGGTTCTAGAACTCGTGAATACAGGAGCACTGTCGCTGGACGGCCTCATCAGCCACCACCAATCGGCGGAAGCGGCGGCTCCTGCTTACCGCCAGGCATTCGGCGATCCGGAGTGCTTAAAGATGGTTTTAGAGTGGAGAAGCGCTCACTGATGAATACCTCGGTCAACCAATACATACCCGGTGAAGGCGATGATTCGAATAACGGGTTCGAAGGTGCACCGAAGACGCAGATTATTGCGATCTACGGAAAAGGCGGCATCGGTAAGAGTTTCACCCTAGCAAACCTCTCTTACATGATGGCGCAGCAGGGTAAGAAAGTTTTGCTCATCGGCTGCGACCCCAAGAGCGACACCACATCCTTGCTCTTTGGTGGCAAGGCCTGTCCCACCATCATCGAAACCAGTTCAGCGAAAAAAGAGGCCGGAGAAGAGCTTGTCGTCGGAGACGTCTGCTTTAAGCGCGACGGAGTGTTTGCGATGGAGCTTGGCGGCCCTGAAGTCGGTCGTGGTTGTGGCGGGCGTGGGATCATTCACGGATTCGAGACCCTCGAGAAGCTCGGCTTCCATGACTGGGATTTCGACTTTGTGCTTCTCGATTTTCTCGGTGATGTTGTCTGCGGAGGCTTCGGACTGCCCATCGCTCGAGACATGTGCCAAAAAGTTATTTTGGTGGCGTCAAACGACCTTCAGTCACTCTATGTAGCTAATAACGTATGCAACGCGGTGGAGTATTTCCGTCGTCTCGGCGGTAACGTGGGTGTGGCGGGTCTGGTTACCAACAAAGATGACGGTACCGGTGAAGCCGCCGCTTTTTGTCGAGAGGCGAAGATTCCCCAGCTGGCAGCGATTCCTGCTGACGAGGACATCCGTCGCAAGAGCGCAAACTACGAGATTGTTGCCCGTCCCGACGGTCCATGGGGTCCGCTCTTTGCCGAATTGGCAGGGCAGGTGGCTGAGGCGCCCCCGCAGCAGCCAAACCCTTTAACGCAAGACGAACTCCTTGGCCTCTTCGACGGTGATTCTGTCGGGCGCGATGTTGTCCTTGAGCCCGCCCAGCTGAGCGATTTATGCAGTGTCGAAACACTGAATAAACCTTCTCTGGAGGTCATATACGACGATGTCTGACCCTGTCGTACCAGTTGACCCTGCAAATCTAATCGCCAGCAGTAAGGCTAGCGAGACGGTGAGCGGCTGTCACGCGGGGACGGATACGATGCGCAAGGCGGCGGAAGCTGCGGGTAAGAGCGAGATTCTTGAACAGTATGCAAAAGACTATCCCGCAGGGCCTCATGATCAGCCGCAAAGTATGTGTCCAGCCTTCGGCTCTTTGCGCGTCGGCCTCCGTATGCGACGCACAGCTACGGTACTTTGCGGGTCCGCTTGTTGCGTCTATGGATTAACCTTCACGTCGCACTTTTACGGCGCGAGACGCACCGTTGGCTACGTGCCGTTTGATTCGGAAACGCTGGTCACGGGCAAGCTGTTTGAAGACTTACGTGAGGCAACCTACAAGCTTGCAAAGCCCGAAGACTACGACGCGATTGTTCTGATTAATCTCTGTGTACCGACGGCATCGGGTGTGCCCCTCGATCTTCTTCCAAAAGAAATCAATGGCGTGCGCATCATCGGCATAGATGTACCCGGTTTCGGCGTACCCACCCATGCGGAGGCGAAGGACATTCTAGCGGGTGCGATGCTGCAATACGCGCGTGAGGAGGCGGAGCAGGGCCCGGTTGCGCGCCCCGGCGGGGAGCAGAGTGATACACCCGCGGTGACGCTAGTAGGTGAGATTTTTCCCGTTGACGCGATCATGATTGGTCGCTTGCTGGAGCCGATGGGACTTCGAGCTGGGCCGGTTGTTCCCACGCGTGAGTGGAGAGAGCTCTACGCGGCTCTCGATAACCCTATCGCCGCTATGTTGCATCCCTTCTACACATCGACTGCGCGACAGCTGACTAGGGCGGGTCGTCCGATGTTAGGTTCCGCGCCTGTCGGTCATGACGGGACTGCGGATTGGTTGCGCGGTATTGGTGAGTTGGCCGGCGTCCCTAGCGATCGTATTGCCCAGGTGAGCAACGGAATTTTACCTGCAATCAAAGGCGCTCTCGCGGCGGCGCCGATCGATGCGCGCATTACCCTCTCTGGCTACGAAGGGTCTGAGCTTCTGGTTGCCCGCCTGCTCATTGAAGCGGGTGCGAACGTGCACTACGTCGGTAGCGCCTGTCCGCGTACCCCGTGGTCCGATTCCGATCGTGAGTGGCTGGAGGAACGCGGTGTACATGTCAATTTCCGCGCCTCCCTTGAAGATGACGTCGCGGCGATCGACGAGTTCAAACCAGATTTAGCTATCGGCACAACACCCGTCGTGCAGCATGCGAAGCAACAGGGAACACCAGGTCTGTACTTCACTAATCTCATTTCTGCACGACCGTTGATGGGGCCTGCTGGACCGGGTTCGCTGGCGCAGATTATTAACACTGCGGTCCGCAATCAGGATCGCTTTGCGCGCATGGAGAGCTTCTTTGAAGGCGTCGGCGAAGGCGCGACGGCCGGTATTTGGCCCTCGACGGCAGGACGAGCTGCCTGATGTTGGTCTTGGATCATGATCGTGCCGGGGGCTACTGGGGTTCCGTCTACGTATTCACTGCGGTCAAAGGTTTGCAGGTGATTATCGATGGACCGGTAGGCTGCGAGAACTTACCGGTCACTTCCGTACTGCACTACACCGATGCGCTACCGCCTCATGAGTTGCCCATTGTTGTCACCGGTTTAGCGGAAGAGGAGCTGGGCCAAAAAGGTACGGAGGGTGCTCTCCGGCGCGCACATAAATCACTGAATCCAAAGCGTCCATCCGTAGTGGTAACCGGCTCAATAGCAGAAATGATTGGCGGTGGTGTCACTCCACGCGATACGAACATAGAAAGATTTTTACCGCGTACGATTGATGAGGATCAGTGGCAGAGTGCGGACCGTGCCTTGTTTTGGATCTGGGACCGCTATGGCAAACCCAAAGCTAAGAAACTTGGCTTAGGGAGCCAGTCTGAAGGCGATGGATATATCGCGTCTTCTAAGAGTAAAGACGGCGAAGACGAATTTGATCCGATAGGCGGTGCGGTTGGCGAGGGTCCGAGAGACACTGGCTCGATACTCAAGCAAAGCGAAGGCGGAGAAGATACCGAGGACAGCGGGGCTGTTAAGCGCAAGCGCGGAACCTCGGATACAGCCCCTGAGCTTGTCGCCAAGGAACTCTCTGACCAAACCACTGAAAGCGCAAGCGATGAAGTAGAAAGACAACAAACCGACCCTCAGTCTGCGAAGATCAACTTGGAGGACCTTTTCGACGAGCAAACGCTCCGAGGGATGTCTCCGGGAGAGAAAGCGATCGCCTATGCAAAAGCACGGCGACGCAACTATGTAGATACCAACGAGAACGCTTCATCTTCATCTGCGCCCAGTTGCCCCTTAAGTACTTCGGACGATACGGCTTCAGCAGCAACCAGCGGGGTACTGATCGGTAGCGATGGTGGAAACAGCGCCGGCGCTTCAATCACGATCGATACGAGCCCTATGGCGGCAGCGCGGCCGGCGGTGAGGGCATCGTCTGAGCCGAGGCCGAAGGTCAATATTATTGGTGCGATTTACGGATGCTTTAACACCTGGTCGGATCTGGCCGAGCTTCGACGTTTGATCGAAGGCATTGGTGCTGAAGTCAATCTTGCGTTTCCTATGGGTGTTCATCTTGATGACATCTATAAGCTGGCAGAGGCCGAGGTTAACGTCTGCATGTACCGTGAGTTCGGTCGCAAGCTTTGCGAAGATCTGGATAAGCCTTATCTACAAGCCCCCATTGGACTGCACTCGACCACGAAGTTTTTAGAAACACTCGGTGAGCTCTTGGGCTTGGATCCGCAGCCGTTCATCGAGCAGGAAAAGCACAGCACCATCAAACCGCTGTGGGACTTGTGGCGATCGGTCACGCAGGATTTCTTCGGTACGGCAAATTTCGGTATTGCAGCGAGTGAAACGTACACCCGTGGCGTTCGGAATTACCTCGAAGAAGAGTTGGGTATGCCCTGTAGTTTTTCCTTCGCCCGCTGCTCTGGCAGTAAAACAGACAATGAGAAAGTGCGTGCGGCGATTCACGACAACGCGCCACTGATTGTTTTCGGAAGCTACAACGAGCGCATGTATCTCGCCGAATCCGGATCCAAAGCGATCTACATACCCGCTTCACTGCCAGGAACAATCATTCGGCGTCATACAGGAACGCCGTTCATGGGATATGCCGGGGCTTGCTACCTCTTGCAAGAGGTTTGTAACGCCTTGTTTGACGCGCTGTTCCACATACTCCCACTCGGCACCGAGATGGACAAGATCGACTCCACCCCTGCACGGGCCGAAGCCCAGTTCCAATGGGCACGGGACGCCGACGATGCACTGCAACAACACGTCGAGAGTGAGCCTGTCTTGATTCGCATATCTGTAGCCAAGCGTTTGCGGGACGCAGCGGAGAGGCGAGCACAGATCCGAGGGTCGAGCACAGTGGAACTCCGAGATCTACAGCTTCCAGCGAAGCGAACGCCGCAGGCGGCGGAGCTACAAACTGCAGAGCAAAAAGCACAACAGTCCAAAGAGGAGGCGGTCAGCGCATGAGTCTTAGAGATTCCTTTGCCACAAGTATTCGCTATTCGGACAGTCGCCAGACTTTAGCGCGGGGCGATCGTGCCGCGGTCGGGGTGAGGCGAACTGATCGCCGTGATTTCCAATGGCTGCTCGCCTTATCGGTGCTCCTGTTTTTGTTGGTCAGCGTGCTCACCCGCTGGCTGCCACGGAGCCTACGCCCGCTAGCGGGCCCTAAAGGCAGTGGCGAATCCTGCCTCGCTGAGGCTAAGCGCGCGGCTAACGCTGTGGTGCCCTATGCCTTCGAGTGGTGAATATAAGTTTAAACGTAGGAGCCGTCACAGGCTGCTAATGATCAATCTGCTAGTACCCGCCACCCGCGGGCTGGGGAGGTGACGACATGTCGATGTTGAGTTTTGAGAGAAAGTACCGGGTGCGGGGAGGAACCCTTGTAGGGGGTGATCTTTTCGATTTTTGGATCGGGCCGTTTTACGTTGGTTTCTTCGGCGTCACGACCGCCTTCTTTTCCATTCTCGGAACTGCGCTCATTCTTTACGGCGCCTCCCAAGGGCCAAGCTGGAATATCTGGCAAATTGATATTCAGCCACCACCGTTAAGCTACGGACTGGGTTTGGCGCCAATGATGGAAGGCGGTTTGTGGCAAATCATTACGATCTGCGCTACCGGTGCTTTTCTGTCATGGGCCTTACGAGAAATAGAAATATCGCGAAAGTTGGGCATGGGCCTCCACGTGCCCTTTGCCTTTCTAATGGCTGTTTTCGCGTATGTGACCCTGGTCATTATTAGACCTCTATTGATGGGCGCTTGGGGGCATGGTTTCCCTTATGGAATCATGACCCACCTGCAATGGGTGAATAACGTCGGCTACGCCTATGTGAACTTCCACTACAACCCGGCTCACATGATCGCAATCACGTTCTTCTTCACCACCTGCCTCGCGCTGGCGATGCATGGCTCGCTCATCCTAGCGGTCACCAATCCCGGTAACAACGCGGTCGTCAAAACCGGTGAGCATGAAAACACGTTTTTCCGTGACGATATCGGCTACTCGATTGGTGCACTAGGAATTCACCGTCTTGGTTTGTTCGTGGCGCTGTCTGCGGGCTTCTGGAGCGCTGTGTGCATTGTGATCAGCGGGCCGTTGATGGACGGCAGCTGGGTCGAGTGGTGGGACTGGTGGCTTGAGCTGCCGATCTGGGGAGCGAGGAGCTAAACCATGACTATCGAATATCAGAACATCTTTACTCAGGTGCAGATTCGTGGTCCGCACTATCCTGGTGTCCCGGTCGGACCTGATACAGAAAATCGAATCGGCGAACCGGTCGATAATTACTGGATGGGTAAATTCGGCGACGCGCAGATTGGCCCTTTCTATCTGGGCCCACTGGGTATTGCATCTCTGCTTTGTGGCTTTATTGCCATAGAGATTATTGGCCTAAATATGTGGGCTTCGGTCGGCTGGGATCCGATTGAGTTCGTCCGCCAGCTGTTTTGGCTATCCCTAGACCCGCCGGGGCCGGAGTGGGGGCTTCGTATACCGCCGCTTGCAGAAGGCGGTTGGTGGCTGATGGCGGGTTTTTTCCTAACTGCTTCTATTTTTCTCTGGCTCGCGAGAACCTATAGGCGCTCAAAGGCGCTCGGTATGGGACAGCACCTAACGTGGGCATTTGCTTCCGCGATCTGGTTGTACCTAGTGTTGGGCTTTATTCGCCCTGTTCTCATGGGGACTTGGAGTGAGGCCGTTCCCTTCGGAATATTCTCTCACCTGGATTGGACCAATCTCTTCTCGCTGCGGTACGGCAACCTCTTCTGGAATCCGTTCCACATGCTTTCGATCGCGTTCCTTTATGGATCTGCACTTCTCTTTGCAATGCACGGCGCAACCATTCTGGCGGTAGGACGCTATGGCGGAGATCGTGAAATTGACCAAATAACCGATCGCGGAACCGCGTCGGAACGAGCGGCGCTGTTTTGGCGTTGGACCATGGGCTTCAACGCCAGCATGGAATCTATACACCGTTGGGCATGGTGGTTTGCCGTACTCACGGTGATTACGGGGGGCATAGGCATTTTGATTACCGGCACGGTGGTCGACAACTGGTATCTGTGGGCCGTGAAGCACGGCGTGTTAGCTGGATATTGATGGGCGACAGATTTGTGACGTGCGGTAAGTGAATGTTAGTTCCGGGGCAAAAAGTCCAGGAACGACAAAGAATCTACCGTAGGGATCGCTCTGCGAAACCACGGTGGGTGCAGTGTCTGCGAGAGCCAAAGTGTTTTTTGTGGCGCTGTTGTGGCCCCCCGGTCATCTCGAGAGGCTCGGGGAAAGTTAAGTTTGACATGGGAGAAAGACAACCATGACTGATCCTAGCAGCAGCCTGACGGGCTTATCCGATGGCGCAGCTCGGGAATTTCACAGCCTGTATGTGAAAAGTTTCCTGGGTTTTACCGCAGTTGCGGTGGTTGCGCACTTATTGGTCTGGTCCTGGAGACCTTGGTTTTAAGGGCTGTCGATAAACGACACTGGTTGGTAAGTGCTTTCGAGTGCTCACCGAGTACATAGGAGAATCAAGATGCACAAGATTTGGATGATCTTTGATCCTCGTAGGCTATTGGTGGCGAACGCCATCTTTTTGTTTACGTTAGCGATCTTTATCCACTTTGTTGTGTTGAGTACGGCTAAATACAACTGGATTGAAGGCGATTCCGCCTCCGGTGCAGCCGTGGCTCAGCATACCGAGGCATTGCCCCAGCCGCGCAGCTAGCGCACGGGGCAAGGCGACGATCTGCACTCGCGGTCTCCCCCGGCCGCGAGTGCAGCTTTTTTCCACCCGCTCCATCGTCGCGAGCGGTCTCTCCACAATCTTATGGGAC
>JBCCQO010000136.1:0-8368 GCA_039024595.1 Pseudomonadota bacterium
ATGCGATTGTTGAAAACTGGGACAAGTTCGAAATGCAAACTCCCTCGATCGAGGATCTCAACTGATGACACGCGGTAACTTAAGCTGTGACTCTAGCCGTGGCCAAAAAGACGGTGCAAATCGGTATTCCAAAGACGCTTCACTATCGAATGTGTGGTCGCGTGCCGCCCGTTTCGCGCTGAGCTTGTTTACCGATGCTGCTCGAAGTCTCGGTGTAATTGTCCTGTTCGCTGCGGCGACGGCTCAAATTAATGCAGCTCAAGTCGCGAGCGAAAGCACCAGTGTGTTGCCGGTAAAAGTCGTTGTTTTGACGATGTTCGAAAACGGTGAAGCCCTCGGTGATGAACCGGGTGAGCTTCAACTTTGGGTCGAGCGAAACCCAAGTTTACGGGAGCTCGATTTTCCTCTCGGGGACTACCCACTGTACTACCGAGAAGACGGCATGCTGATCGTCTGTCTTGGTGGAGGCATACCGAACGCAACTGCGACGACGCTGGCCCTCGGGCTGGACTCACGCTTCGACCTCAAAAGAGCATACTGGCTGATTGCTGGGATAGCCGGTGGCGATCCGGATGATCTTTCTCTGGGATCTGCAGCCTGGGCGAGCCATGTTGTCGATGGAGATCTAGTCTATGAAATCGATGCGCGAGAGATTCCAGAAAACTGGCCCTACGGCTTTATTCCGCTGGGGGCGAGTAAACCCGCCGATGGCCCGCAGGATGTGTCATCCGGATGGACCCTCGATACGATCAGCTTTTCTCTCAATGAGGGCCTCGCCGAGTGGGCGTACCAGCAAACGCGGAACATCCCCCTTCGTGACAGCCCCGCTATGCGTGCTTTTCGCGAGCAGTTTGATGCGGACAGCAGGGCCATACGACCGCCTTTTGTAACCAAGGGAGATACGCTCTCCGCCAGTACGTACTGGCATGGAGAACTCCTTAATCAGTGGGCTAATGATTGGGTGCCCGCCTACAGCGATAACGCAGGTAGCTTCATGACCTCCAACATGGAGGATTCGGGCACACTCACCGCACTCTATCGGTTGGCGAGGAAGGGGCTGGTCGATCCCGCGAGAGTCTTGGTGTTGCGCACGGCCAGTAACTATACGATGCCTCCTCCCGGTAAAAGCGCAGCATGGAGTACGACCGCCGACTATCCCGACGGTGGTTTTGGCGCTTTGGACAGCGCGCAACGCCTTGGACAGAAAGTCGCCGATACGCTGATTGCAGAATGGTCCCGCTATTCAGAAGAACTTCCCCAAGCAGAGCAACGAATACCGGTGATTTTCGACACCGATATGGCGATCGATGACTGGGCGGCACTTCTTTTCCTCGCAAAGCATCCAGCCGTCGATCTCAAGGCGGTAACGGTCGCCGGCAGCGGTGAAGCGCACTGCGAGCCTGGCGTGCGAAATGTGATCGCACTTTTGGCGCTAGTTGATCCCCACCACGCAGTACCGGTCAGCTGTGGTGACGCCTATCCGACCGACGGGTACTTTGTCTTTCCCGTTCCCTGGCAGGAAGATATGGACAAGCTTTCTGGTGCGACTGTTCCCAACGGGCACAGTGTGGGCGACCAGCGACATGCGGTAGATCTAATTCACGATGTGCTCCGCGAGACTCCGTCGCCCGTGACAATCCTTGCGACGGGACCTCTTACGAACCTCGCTCAATGGCTGGATCGCTATTCCGAGGACGCCAGCCGCGCGGAGCGAGTTGTCATTATGGGCGGTGCTCTCAAGGTGCCCGGTAACATAATTGTTCCCGGATTTACCGACGATAATCCCAATAGCAAAGCGGAGTGGAACCTCTATGTAGATCCTGTTGCGGCCGATAAGGTTTTTCGTTCGTCCTTGCCGCTTGAACTGATCGCGCTGGATGTGACTAATGAGGTGAAAGTAACGCGGGAATTTGCCGCTGAAATAAAAGCCCGTGTAAACAATCCTGCGGCGGAATTTTGGGATCGAGTGTTGGACGCTAACGACTGGTTCATCGATTCGGGCGAATACTATTTTTGGGACGTATTGGCCGCGTTAACCGTTGTTAATCGCGATCGCTACTGTCGTGGGGAACAAATGGCGCTAGCGGTGCAATTCGAACAGACGGACAATCCGTGGTGGCCCACATCTGATAAGGAGATGCCGGCTACCACCCCATCCGGGGAAGAGCGCAAGCACTTGGCGGTTGCCTCCGCCGGCGTTCTAACGGAGCGAGATGGTACGGCCAATACGCTTTTTTGCGAGGGCACGGATTCAGCGGCCGCGTTCCAAGAGTTTTTGGATACACTCGTTCCGCCCGCATAGCACTTACAGCATAGCGAGTTCGTGGTACTAGACACGGCGCCGTAGCACTCTCGAAGGGTGTTGGGATTGATCACTCACTTTCATAAGTAAGTCAGTCAACGCGTATGCAATCGGAAAGGGATCGAGTGAAATCTAAGAGTCCGGATCTCCCACCTTATCAGAGTAGCGGTGCGTCTCAGACCAGTGCTGTGCTCACAAGCCCGGGCAAGGCCTGGCTGCTGGCGTTGTTGCTTGCAAGTTGCACGATCTTGTCGTTGGCCGGTACGGACCTGGTTCTCCCAGCGGTGCCCTATCTTCCGGATGCCCTTGGCGGCACGCTGCGAGAAGCGCAGTACGTTCTCGCCACTTTCACTGCGGGCACGGGATTAGGGCTGCTACTTTTCGGAGAGCTGGGATCTCGGTGGGACAGTGTGCACATGTTGGTAGGGGCCACTCTTGCGTATGCGGCTCTATCGGCCCTTGGAGCGTTAGCTCCCAATCTAGATACTTTGATTACGCTTCGCTTCTTTCAGGGTATTGCCGCCGCTTGCGCTGCGGTCGTGGCACCCGGGTTGGTGCGGGCGCTTTTTGACGAGGAGGGTGGTCTTCGTGCGATTGGCGCTTTGGGTAGTGTTGAGTCACTTGCACCGGCTATTGCACCGATTATTGGGGCGGCACTTTTCTCTGTTTATGGTTGGGCATCATCGTTTTGGATTACGGCGGCGCTCGCGCTGTTTCTTGCTTTTGTGGTGCGCGCTATGCGAACCGCGATGCCTGCGGTCGTCACGCAGAGCAGCGACAGCAACTACAAGCTATTGCTGCGCAGTGGCGTGTTTCAACGCTACGCTCTGAGTCACGGTCTCGGCCTGGCAGCGCTTCTTGCTTTTGTGTTCGCCATGCCGAGCGTGTTTGTGCAGGCTTTGGACGCGAAGATGAGTGATTTTATCGTGATGCAGATTCTGGGAATTAGCGCATTTATCGTCGCTGCGAACACTTCCGGATTTGTCGTCACACGGATCGGAGCCGAACGGGTTCTTTATCTTGGGAATTCATTGATGCTGCTGGCTGCAGCGGCGTTGTTGTTTTTGGCGCTCTTGGGCGGTGTCGAACCTTGGACAATTTGGGTCTTTTTCGTGCCCCTTAATTTTGGTTTTGGTTTACGCGGGCCACCGGGCTTTTATGGTGCTCTCCAAGCGAGCAACGGTGATGATACGAGAGCGGCCGCGTTGGTCGTACTGTATGTGATGTTGTTGACGGCAGCGGCGACCGCCGCGCTGGCACCGTTCATTACCTTTGGTATTGCCCCAGCCGCATTAACCTCCCTGAGCCTAGCGATAGCATCTCACTTTTTACTCTGGCGGCTTCCATCGCTCAATGCACCTTAGTTTTTGCCAAGGCTCAGTTCGCTCGCTTCTGGTCACAACTGCATTCGCTCATGAAGGCTGAACGACGCCGGGAGTGCCCGCTACCGGTGGCTAGCGCGAAGCACTCGAGGTTGGTGGCCGATTGAGGTCCCAGTCGTAGGACAGGTAACCGATTTCGAGTGCGCCTGCCTCCAGTTTTGCTACGTCCGCATCTTCCAGAGCCAAGGCCCCACGATAGCGAACCAGGAATTTACCTAAGCTGCTAGATCCACGCCAACCAGCTTCGAAATCCTGTCGATACCACTTAAACAGCGGGGAAAGCTCCAATTCTCCTGCTTCCAGTCGATTTCGGGTCCGATCTCTTAGAAAGCGGGCGGTTTGCGCTTCGAGCTGTTGTTCAAGCGCAGCGCCAACGTAAGCGGTTTCGAGTAAGGCAGGACACCCAATGCTGGCACAATTGACAGCGAAGTGGATTCGCGGATCATCGTAGTCCCCTTTGGCCCGAATCATTCCGTGTTCTACGTCGTCAAGGCTGATGGTCTCACCGAATAGCGGTATGAACTCCCGCTTCCAAGGCGAGCGAAACAGGCTCCCCAAGTCCTTGATGGATTCTAGTTTAGGCCATTCGGTGAGAATCAGTTCGATGGTCCACGCGTTATACGCATTGATTAGGAATGCTAAGCGTTCAGCCTTTGTAAATTGCTGGAAGCTTGCCCTACTTACCGCCGACAGGGAGTTCAAATAGAGTTGTAGTTGTTCACTTCGCTCGTCGAAGCATTGATAGTCTGCTGCGGTCGCCAGCCCGTCCCGCATGGTCACTACACACTCGCTCAGTAGAGCGCTCCACGACAGATGTTCCTGATCGAATAAAGACGAAGCTTCTTCTTCCGCTAAAACCGTCCGTCCAAGACTTAAAACCAGCCCCAAAAGAAGCACTGCGGCATGAAGCGGTGCTCGACGCTTTGCGCGCTTTTTGTCACTGATTTGCTGGATGCCGCAGAAAACGCTCATCATGTTTCGGTTCTCTTTCTCTATTTCGATTCTCTTTGTTTCAGTTCTAACTAGAGAATCCGGTGAAGACGGTAAATGAAGTTGGCTGCTCTGTCTGAGTAAACATGCTCAGGACAATGCTTTTGATGGACTCATACCCAATAAGTTCAAAGCAGAAAAGGCCACGATGAGAAGAAATTTGCCGATAACTACGGCCTATGCAATTCTGGCCGGGCTGTGCCGTGAAGCGCCTCGTGGTAGCGCTTGCGGTTGGCAAAGCATGTAACGCCTTGAGTGGTTGCAGCGCTCAAACTCTTTGGATCGAACGTGATCAAAAATATAGCTCGGTAGAAATCGGCTTCGAAATCAGGACTGTGTACATGGAAATACCACTCATTGACTGCGACACCGCTCGAGAGGATAAAGCCATCGCCAGCGAGATCGATCAGGCGCTTTCCAAAATTGGATTTATGGCGCTTCGTAACCTTGGCCTGACCCAAAGTTCCGTCGATGCCATATTCGCTGTGGCACAGTCATTCTTCAATGCTCCACTAGTGGATAAAAAGCGCTGTGCTTATGGTTCGGCCGATGAGAACTTCGGTTACCAGGGCGTTGGACAAGAGTCACTCGATCCGACCAAACCTGCAGATTTAAAGGAAACCTTCACGATGCGCGACTTAGACGGTGGGCATGTCGCCGATGATCGGTGGCCCAGCGAGCTGTTTCGAATCGCTGTTCGGGATTTCTACCAAGAGATCATGGGCGCTGCGCAGCGGTTGCAACGATTGCTCGCCTTAGCCCTTGGAGTCGATGAGGGGTTTTTCGTAGATCGGCACAATGGTGAGAACATAACCTTGCGGCTTCTCCATTATCCGCCGGTCGGTTCATCTTCTATCCAAAGGCAGCAGATGGGGGCCGGTGCGCATACGGATTACGGTATGTTGACGCTACTCTTGCAGGATGCGGTGGGTGGGCTTCAGGTACAGTCGGAGGACGGCGATTGGCACGATGTTCCTCCCCGGTCCGATTCGGTTGTGATCAACTCCGGTGACCTACTGGAGGTATGGAGCAATGGCCGTTACCGTTCAACTTTACATCGAGTGCTGCCGCAGAATACCAACAGCGAGCGCTTTTCGATCGCACTGTTCCTGGATCCCGACAGCGCAACAAAAGTAGAAGCATTACCCACTTGTATAGGGCCGGATACGCCTGCGAGGTTCGAGCCCACAACCGCGGGTGAACACCTCCAAGCGAAGATCGAGGCGACGCACTCTGCACGACGAAACTGAGCTACCGTTGCGACCTTCAAATCCCAGGAGCGAATACCACGGGCTCAAAGCCGCGCTAAAAAATCCACGCCTGTTGCTTGCGGGCGCGTCTGCGTTTTCCATGTCCACGCTGTTTAGCGCACTAAAACCTGTACTGCTCACACGAATGCTTGAAGAGACACCTTGGAGCGCCAGCTTGGCGGGCTTGCTCGTCGCTGCTCCCTTTGCGGGTATCGCCGTTTCATCTTTACTGTTCTTTTTTAGACCTCCCAGCGCGAGCGTTCGCCGGCTAGGGATTCTGTTTGGCTTGGCGCTCCTAGTGCTGGAGGTGGTCAGCGCGTTTAACGTAGCGCACGCCGCTTTTCTGCTACCCATGCAATTCTTAGCGGGCTTTTGTGTTGGAGCCCTGATGGCGACCACGTCTCGAATTATCGCCAAAAGCGACGCACCGGATGAGAGTTTTGGTTTTGTCGACATGACGGCAGTGGCCTTAATGTCAGCTATGGTGGCGGGCGCGGGTTACGCCGTTACCCTGGGCGGATTGCGCGGCGGTTATCTGTTTGCCGCAGTCACCGCTTCCATCTATGTCCTTGGAATCGTGAGTTACCGTGACTCACGAACGAGAAAAGAATCAGGAAAAACAGTTCACATTTCTCATCCTCCTATTCAAGTCACCGCTCGCAGTCTCGCTGTTCTGACAATGGGAGTGCTCTTCGTATCGTTTAGTGGCCTCGGTTTTGCTTTTATGTTTTCTATGGCGCGAGAACTCGGACTCAGCTATGAAGAAGCGGGCTCTCGTCTGGGCCTATTGCTGTTTGCTTCTGCAAGCGCCTGCTTAATGGGTGGTTGGTGCAGTGGTCGGTTTGGCCCTCGTTACCCATTGCTGCTCGCTTTTATCGGCTGCGCGGTAGGCTGGTCGTTTGCTGTACACACCCAGTCTCCATCTTTATTTATTGCAGCGCTGGTTCCCGCAATCTTTTCGCTGCAGTTTGCTTTCCCAATACTGTTAGCACTTGCTGCGTCCTTGGATAAGCAGGGCCAATGGGCTGGTATTTCAGCTCCGTTGATAACCAGTGGTTTTGCCTGGGCGGCGATTATCGCGGGTTTAGTGGTAGACGGCTTCGGTATCAGCGCGCTGCCCCTGGCGACCGCCATCGGTATGAGTGCCTGTGCGCTGCTTCTTTGGCCCGCCACGAGCGAGGCTTAGTCGCTCCTTGCCTTGCGCGCACTCTTAATTCGAGAACGCCAATCGATGGTCCCATGTGCATCGCTGACCAGTTTGGCGAGTGCCGCCAGCCGATGATCTTCTAGGCGTTGTCCAATCAAAGAGATACCCAGCGGCAGGCCATCGACTTCTGCTAGGGGGAGGGTGATATGAGGATTTCCCGCGACTGCGGCAGGTCCCGCCATCGACGGCCCAAAGAATGCATCGCCGTTTACCCAATCAATTTTCCAGGCGGGCCCGGTAGTAATTCCGATTAGCGCATCCAATTGATGGTCGGCAAACAGACGATCTAAGCCATCGACACTCATCGCTCTTTTTGTTGCTGCTCGTTTCCTTTCATAGTCCTCATGCGTGTCTGGAAGCTCAGCTGCTTTTATAAAGATTGACTGGTCGAAATAGGCAAGTTCTTGCGCCGCATTCAGCTCGTTGAAACGAATCAAAGCGGGCAAATCGAGCGTTCTCGACGGATTATCAAGACGTTGAAAGTAGCTTTTCAAATCCCGAGAGAATTCATACAGCAGTACGGAGTAGGAGTCTTTCTGGTAACTCGGATAGGGCGAGATACTCAGATCATCGATCAACGTGACATCGTGTTCTTTCAGCGTATCGAGTACGCGCCCTAATGCGCGATCCCTCCTGGGATCGAAGCCCATGGAGGGGCTGTAGATCCCAATCCGTGCACCAGCGAGCGTACTAACCGCATCCAGTGATAACAAACCAGAATGGACCTCTCTATGCTGAGCGTGGTCTTCCGCCAGCATGTAAGCCAGCGTGGTTGCTGCCTGCGCAACGGTCAGAGTGATGGGGCCTGCTGTGTCTTGAGTGCGTGCTAGCGGTACGATTCCATCTCCACTGACCAAACCATGGGTAGGTTTAAAGCCCACGACACCGTTTACGCTTGCCGGACAGACGATAGAGCCTGATGTTTCCGTGCCAATGGCGATGTCTACGTAGCCAACCGCAACCGCAACCGCTGAACCAGAACTCGATCCGCAGGGGCTCCTAGTGGTGTCAATGGCGTTTCGAGTCTGTCCGCCTACTCCGCTCCAACCGGAACTGGAGAATTCTGATCGAAAGTTTGCCCATTCGCTAAGATTGGTTTTTCCTAGGATCGTCGCCCCCGCCCGGCGCAGACTGCGGACGAGTGGTGCATCGTCTGCGGCCAGATTGCTCACTAGAGCAAGCGAACCAGCCGTTGTCGCCATGCCTTTTGCTTCAATGTTGTCCTTCAGCAGGATCG
>JBCCQO010000137.1:0-8297 GCA_039024595.1 Pseudomonadota bacterium
CAGCGCGTTTACAGCGACGTTCTAGCGCAGACTAGCGCGGAGGCCACCCCGTGACAGAGCTTGAATCCTTCAGAAACGAAACCCGTGAATGGCTTGAGGCCAATTGCCCCGAGTCCATGCGTACTCCTGTCTCGAGCTTCGAAGACATCTATAACGGCGGCCGAAAACCGGAAGTAGCCCACACTGACCAGCCGCTGTGGTGTGAGCGCATGGCTGAGCGCGGTTGGACCGTACCGCATTGGCCCAAAGAATACGGCGGTGGCGGTCTCAATAATGAGCAGGTCAAAGTACTGAACGAAGAGATGGGTCGTATTAGCGCTCGCCGACCTCTAGATTCTTTTGGAATATCCATGCTCGGCCCAGCTTTGCTGGAGTTCGGAAATGAAGACCAAAAACGGGAACATCTGCCGCCAATCTGCCGGGGCGAGATACGCTGGTGTCAGGGCTACTCTGAGCCCAACGCGGGTTCGGACCTTGCGAGTCTGCAAACCAAAGCAGAGGACAAAGGCGATCACTTTGAAATCAACGGCCAGAAGATCTGGACGTCCTACGCAGACAAGGCCGACTGGATTTTCTGTCTAGTCAGGACCGACAACAGCGGTACAAAACACGAGGGCATCAGTTTTATGCTCTTCGATATGGCGCAAAGCGGCGTATCAGTAAAGCCCATACAGCTGATCAGCGGCTCCTCTCCTTTTTGCGAAACCTTCTTCGATAACGCCCGCGCGGAGAAGCGCAACGTTGTGGGCGAGCTCGGACAGGGCTGGACGATTGCCAAGTACTTGCTAACTCACGAGCGCGCGATGATTTCCGGTTTTGGTACGGCTCCGAGTAAATCCCTCGGCGAGAGCGCGGTAGAGAAGATGGGGGCAGATTCGGACGGCCGTCTGCGCAATGGGATTTTGAGACAGGAAATCGCCCAGTATCAGCTCGATGCAATGGCCTTCGGCGCGACCATGGAGCGTATCGGTGACGAGATCAAGGCGGGCCAGGGACTTGGTCCAGCATCCTCGATTTTTAAGTACTACGGCACGGAACTCAACAAACGACGAAACGAACTCAACCTGGCCGTGGGCGGTGAGTCGGCTCTTGGTTGGGCCGGAGAAGAGTACAAAGGTGGCAGTGTCGTGCGCTCGTTCCTGCGCTCGAAAGGAAACTCTATCGAAGGCGGTACCTCTGAGGTACAGCTCAATATTGTTGCCAAGCGAGTACTCGGACTTCCGGACGCATAAGAAGGATATCGTTAAATGCCATTAGTACTTAATGAAGAGCAAGAGATGCTGCGCGACTCAGCAGCGGGCTTCCTTGCGGAAAAAGCGAGCCTTGCCGAGCTTCGTCAACTCCGGGATGCGGGTGAGCCTCAGGCCTACGACCCCGCCGTGTGGCGCGACGTCATCGACATGGGCTGGGCGAGCATTGCGATTCCCGAGTCCTATGGTGGCCTGGGCTATGGTTACACCGGTTTAGGCGTAGTGCTTGAGCAGGTCGGTCGTAACCTCAGTGCAACACCGCTCGAAGCCAGTGTACTGGTTGGCGCAACGGCCCTCTTAAATCTAGGCACCGATGAACAGAAAGCTGCCTGGCTGCCAGAGTTAGCGAGCGGTGCGAAGCAGGTGACCCTCGCGCTTCAAGATTCCTCTTCCTTCGATCCTTTGGGAACCAGTATGAGCGCCGCTAGCGAGGGTGAGGGTTTTCGACTTAGCGGTGAGAAACGAATGGTGCTCGATGCGCTAACCGCCGATGCCTTCGTCGTGGTGGCACGAACCGCCGAATCGGCGGGAGAAACCGCTGGTCTCAGCGCGTTTCTGGTTGATGCTAAAGCTGCCGGTGTGAGCGTGTCTCGCTGTGAGATGGTCGATTCTCGCCAATGCGGGGCTGTGAGCTTTGACTCCGTCATGCTGGAAGGCAGCGCACTTATGGGCCCGCTGGGTGGCGCTTGGCCCGGCTTGGAGAAAACCCTAGATATTGCCGCCATCGGCCTTTCTGCTGAGCTCCTTGGCTTATCGCTTGAAGCGTTTGAGCGCACTGTTGAGTACATCAAAGAACGCAAGCAGTTCGGTCGCGTGATTGGTTCCTTCCAGGGTCTGCAGCATCGCGCAGCCGCGCTGTTTGCAGAGCTTGAACTCGCAAAGTCGATCGTGCTCAAAGCACTTCAGGCCATCGACGCTGAAGACGAGAACCTTTCGGTTCTCGCCAGTGCCGCCAAAGCTAAATTATCCGAGGTCGCCAGAACCGCCAGCAACGAAGGTGTGCAGATGCATGGCGGCATCGGCATGACCGATGAATACGATATTGGTTTCTTCCTAAAGCGCGCACGGGTGCTTCAGCATTTGTACGGCGATCACTACTACCATCTAGACCGCTTTGCCCGACTCGGTGGATACTAATTCGCTCAAATAAAAACAACTCGGAGCGACTATGAACGATACCGTACCTGCGCTGGCTAAGGCGATCAGCGAGCTAACGGCAGAAGGGGCGCCCTTCGCCGTTGCCAACACTTCCATTGGCGGCAACAGCTATCGTGTTTACGAATCTGTTCCCGCGAACGTCGCTGAGTATTTCAAGTTCATGTTGGGTCACGGCGATAAGGACTTTGCCGTTTACCTAAACGAGCGCTACACCTTCGCGGAGGCGTACGCGCAAGCGGCTGCCTTTGCCCATGCCCTGCAGCAAGACTTTGGCGTTAAAAAAGGTGATCGCGTTGCCATCCTAAGTCGCAATAATCCTCAGTGGATGATCAGCTTCATAGGAATTCTCTCCATCGGTGCGGTAGCCGTGCCGATGAACGGTTGGTGGACTACTGAGGAGTTGGATTACGGCGTTCAGGACAGCGGCTCCATGCTTATTGTGGCTGACAAGCAGCGCTTAGAACGCCTGGCTCCCTTACAAGCTCCTCTGGAGCTGACTCTTATCGGTATCGGTGATTGTGCGGGAGTCGATGCTCGAGTGCATGCCTACGACGACGTCGTCGCCAAGCATGCGGGTAAGGACATGCCCGAGGTAGCCATTGAGGCGGACGATTACGCCACAATTATGTACACCTCTGGTTCCACCGGGCATCCAAAAGGGGCTCTATCGTCCCACCGAGGCATCGTTTCGGCTCTATACAGTTGGATTCTACTGGGACTCGCATCCCGATCGGTCACACCAGAAAACGAAGCGGACAGTGGCTTCGCGCCCGCAGGTTTGGTGACGGTTCCTTTATTTCACTGCACCGGTAGTCATACGGCTTTTTTGCTGTCTCTGGTGATCGGTCGCAAGCTGGTGATCATGCATAAGTGGGATGCGCAAGAAGCGCTCCGCTTGATTGAAGAGGAGCGCATCACCTGGTTTACCGGTGTGCCAACCATGTCCGCGGAGCTGCAGGCAGCAGCAGCGGAATCGGATCGAGACGTATCCTCTTTAAAGGAAATCTATGGTGGCGGCGCGGCGCGCCCTCCCGCCCAAGTCCGTGAAATAACCAAAACCTTCAAAAAGACGTCTCCCGGTATTGGCTACGGCCTGACGGAGACCAACGCGTTAGGCTCGGTCAATGTTGGCGATGCCTATATCGCCAAGCCCGGTAGCGCTGGTTTGGCAGTCCCGGCAGTCACGGACATCGCGATCTTCGACGAGAATGATCAGCCCCTACCGACGGGCGAGCGCGGTGAAGTGGTGATTCATTCGCCGGCCAATGTGCTGGGTTATTGGAATAAACCGGAGGCGACCGCTGAAGCGTTCCGCAACGGCTGGTTCTACACAGGGGACATCGGCTACCTCGACGAAGATGGCTTTTTGTTTATCGTCGACCGGATGAAGGAGATCATTATTCGCGGCGGTGAGAACATCAGTTGCATCGAAGTTGAAGCCGCGCTCTATCAGCATCCCTCCGTCTCCGAAGCCTCAGTCTACGGCGTACCGGATGATCGTCTTGGCGAAGCGGTTGCCGCCAGTATCGTGCCGAGGGAGGGGCAAACCCTGGATGAGGCAGAGCTGCGAGAGTTTTTAAAGGAACATATCGCGAGCTTCAAGATACCCGCCTATTTCCGGATGCATGAGGAACCTCTGCCACGGATCGCAAGCGGAAAAATTTTTAAACGTCAGCTCAAAGCGGAGTTTGTAAAAGCCCCTTAGTCAGCAACGACCAACGGGTTTTCGTCCGCACAGCATAAGGAGAAGTAGGTGATGGACCTCGGAGTCACAGAAAAACTCGCACCCCTGTTGGCGCGGGTAAAAGAATTTATCGATAACGACATTCTTCCCATGGAAGCGCCCTACGCAGAAGAAATTGCGAAGGGAGACCGCTGGGCGTTTACCGAGCGACAAACGGAAATCATAGAGACGCTCAAAAACAAGGCGAAGAGCGAGGGGCTTTGGAACTTCTTTCTCACCGAGGGTAGTCACGGAAGCGGTCTTACGACCGTCGAGTACGCCTATCTCGCGGAGGAGATGGGTCGGTCCCACATGGCGCCGGAGGTATTCAACTGCGCAGCCCCAGATACGGGCAATATGGAGGTTCTCGCTAAGTATGGGACCGAAGAGCAAAAGGAGCAGTGGCTCAAGCCGTTGTTGAACGGTGAGATACGCAGCGCCTATGCAATGACCGAGCCCGGAGTGGCTTCTTCTGATGCGACAAACATTAGCACGCAAGCGGTGCTGGATGGAGATGAGTGGGTCATAAACGGAGAGAAGCACTGGATTTCTGGTGCCGGTGATCCTCGCTGCAAAATCATGATCGTGATGGTCAAAACCGATCCGGAGGCCCCCAAGCACAAGCAGCAGTCCCAGATCCTTGTTCCGCGCGATGCGCCCGGCGTTGAAATCATTCGACCAATGCAGGTGTTCTCTATGGACGACGCGCCGCACGGCCATATGCACCTGCGCTTGAACAACGTTCGTGTACCCAAAGAAAACGCGATTCTCGGCGCTGGACGTGGCTTTGAGATTTCTCAGGGGCGCTTAGGGCCGGGACGAATTCACCACTGTATGCGTGCTCTTGGCGCGGCCGAGCGCGCGCTTCAGCTTATGTGTGAACGTGCAACTACACGTGTTGCCTTCGGTAAACCGCTGGCTCGCTTAGGCGGCAACATTGATGTCGTTGCGAACGCGCGTATGGCGATCGAGCAGGTTCGTCTGCTGACCCTGAAAGCTGCTTGGATGATGGATAACACCGATCCGAAAGAAGCGCGAATCTGGATTTCGATGATCAAGACCGCGGTGCCGAACGTTACGCTGAAAATTATTGATGACGCGATCCAAATGCACGGGGGTCTGGGTGTTTCTCAGGACACACCTCTCGCCCACATGTACATGGGGCAACGGACACTGCGTTTAGCCGACGGGCCGGACGAAGTACACCGTATGGTGGTTGGGCGCAACGAGTTCAAAAAATATATGGAGATGGAGTCAGCTCCCGCGACGTTCCGCGACGGTTGATTCGAGCCTGATCTAATCGGCGCATCATTCATTTAGTACGGAGATCAAATATGGGCATTACAGTTGTCCCCAAGGAAAAGCTCACCGAGTACATCGGTACCAAGTATCCACCAAGCGACTGGGTCACCCTGGACCAAAGCCGAATCAACGATTTTGCAGATTGCACGGGTGATCACCAGTTCATTCACATTGATGAAGAGAAGGCTGCGCAAACACCGTTTGGAGGAACGATCGCCCACGGTTTTCTGACCCTTTCTATGCTTCCCAAGTTAATGGAAGGGAATGGTGTGGTGCCAGAAGGCGTAATGATGGGGATCAACTACGGGTCCGATAAGGTGCGCTTCTTAGCGCCAGTGCGTGCAGGGAAACGGGTACGGGCGCACTGCGAATTAGTTGATGTTCAGCAGAAAGATGACAACCGTTTTCTGCTCAAAACGCAGGTGAATATTGAGATTGAAGGTGAGGAAACCCCGGCGCTCATAGCCGAATCGCTCACCATGCTGGTTGTTGCTTAAGGAGATTTTGACGTAATGAGTATTCGCTACGACGATCGAGTCGCCATTGTTACCGGCGCCGGTCAGGGATTAGGGCGCAGCCACGCTATTGAGCTGGCGAAGCGCGGCGCGAAGGTGGTTGTCAACGATTTGGGCGGAGCTACCGATGGGACTGGTGGCTCCAGTGAGGCTGCAAAGTCCGTGGTCGCGGAAATTGAGGCGCTCGGGGGCGAGGCGATGGCTAATGGTGCCAATGTCGCCAAAATCGAAGAAGTAGAGGCCATGGTCGCCGAGACGAAGGAGCGCTGGGGCCGGGTCGACATTCTCGTCAACAATGCCGGTATCCTACGTGACAAGAGCTTTTCTAAAGGGAGTCTTGAAGACTTTCGTGCGGTTATCGAAGTCCATCTGATGGGTACCGTAAACTGCACTAAAGCCTGCTGGGATCTCATGCGTGAGCAGGAGTACGGTCGGATCGTCGTCACCACTTCCTCATCTGGCCTTTACGGAAATTTTGGCCAGACTAATTACGGTTCCGCGAAGCTGGGCGTCATTGGCATGATGAACACGCTTGTTCAAGAAGGTGCCAAGTACAACATTCGCGTCAATGCGCTCGCGCCCACAGCGGGCACCCGCATGACCGAGGGCCTGATTCCTGAAAAAGCCTTTGATCTTCTTACTCCCGAGACCGTTACCCCCGCCGTCTTGTACCTGGTGTCAGAAGATGGCCCGAACCGTACGATTCTCTGTGCGGGCGCAGGTGGGTTTTCTGTTGCTCGAATTGTGGAGTCTGATGGCGCTTGGCTACCACCGGAGGAACAGACTCCCGAAGGGATCGCCGCTCACTGGAAGCAGATTAGCGCGACGGAAGGTGAGAGTGCCTACCAGGCCGGTTTTGAACAAAGCGCAAAGATGATCACAAAGGCCGCGACAGGCTTGGGCATTTCCCTAGAGTAACTCTTGCGATAAATCCTTACGTACGCAGTGACAAAAGCTACCGGTGCTTTTGTTGCCAATAAAAAGCTCTGACCGTTGATTGCGTAGAGCAAAATGCTCTACCCGGAGAATTTAGCTATGAAAGAAGCAGTAATTGTATCGACCGCACGTACCCCGATTGGCAAGGCCTATCGCGGTGGTTTCAACAACCTGACCGGGCCGACTTTGGGTGCCGCTGCGGTGGCAGAGGCTCTCACCCGAGCTAAAGTCGATCCTGCTGAAGTGGAAGACGTTGTCATGGGCTGCGCCCTACAGCAGGGCACCACCGGCCAGAACGTCGCGCGTCAAATTGCGCTCCGCGCGGGTATGCCGGTCACCGTCTCTGGCATGACGCTTGATCGGCAGTGTTCTTCTGGCCTTATGGCAGTAGCGACAGCCGCGAAGCAGGTTCTGCACGATGGAATGGACGTGGTGGTTGGCGGGGGCATCGACTCCATATCCTTGGTACAAAACGAACACATGAACCTGCACCGGGCCGCCGATGAAGAGCTTGTTGCTATGCATCCTGCGATCTACATGCCGATGCTGCAAACTGCTGAGACTGTGGCCAAACGCTACAACATAAGTCGCGACGTAATGGACGAGTACGGTCTGCAGTCGCAGCAGCGCGTGGCCCAGGCCTACGAAGAAGGTCGCTATGACGCAGAGCTTACCCCGGTAACGTGCAAGCGAATCGTTTGGGATAAAGAAACCGGTGAGCAGTCCGAGGCGGAGGTTACGGTAACCCGGGATGAGGGTATTCGTGCGACTACCGCGGAAGGTCTCGCGGGACTCAAGACCGTTATTGAAGGCGGAACGATCACCGCAGGTAATGCGTCTCAGCTCTCCGATGGCGCTTCGGCACAGGTGGTAATGGACTCGAAACTTGCCGAGCAGCGCGGACTTGAGCCCCTCGGTGCCTATCGTGGCATGGCCGTTGCGGGTCTCGAGCCGGACGAAATGGGCATAGGCCCCATTTACGCGGTGCCGAAGTTGCTGAAGCAAAACGGTCTGAGTATGGACGACATTGGCCTCTGGGAGCTCAACGAAGCGTTCGCGGTACAGGTGCTTTACTGCCGAGATCAGCTTGGTATCGATAACGACAAACTGAACGTTAGTGGCGGCGCGATTGCGATAGGCCACCCCTATGGAATGAGTGGATCTCGCATGATCGGACACGCGCTAATCGAAGGTAAGCGGCGCGGTGTGAAGTATGTTGTTATCACCATGTGTGTTGGTGGTGGCATGGGTGCTGCGGGGTTATTCGAGGTTTACTAAAACCATGGTGATGGGACTTTAAATCGCGTTCTTCACTATGAACACGATCTGGAGTGGGTGCGGGGGGGGGGGGGGGGGGCCACAAACCGCCAACCCGACACGCGCGGCGGCGGCCACCCCCGGCCGCCGCCCCCC
>JBCCQO010000138.1:0-8246 GCA_039024595.1 Pseudomonadota bacterium
GACATGTTACAGAGAGTCATGCGCCCTTCCATGCTCAGTTGTTCGATCGCTTCACCGGCAAACTCGATGGCATAGCCGGTACCTCCGGCCGTCCCAATCTTACCGATAATGGCAAGTGCCAAGTCCTTAGCGGTCACTCCCAGTGCTAAGGAACCATCGACGCGCACACGCATGTTCTTCATCTTCATTTGCACGAGGCACTGTGTTGCTAATACGTGTTCGACCTCTGAGGTACCAATGCCGTGGGCGAGCGCTCCAAGCGCTCCGTGGGTGCTCGTGTGTGAGTCGCCGCAGACAACGGTCATACCCGGAAGCGTTGCCCCCTGCTCAGGGCCAACCACATGAACGATGCCCTGTCTTCGATCGTTTATAGGGATCTCAACAATGCCAAAATCGTCGCAGTTATCGTCGAGGGTCTGAACCTGCAGGCGAGATACATCATCAACGATTCCCGCCACGCCACCAGCGCGCTCGGAGGCCTCAGTAGGCACGTTGTGATCAGGAACGGCGAGATTCGCTTGTAAGCGCCACGGTTTGCGACCAGCAAGACGCAAGCCCTCAAAAGCCTGCGGTGACGTTACCTCATGCAAAAGGTGTCGATCGATGTAGATCAAGGCCGAACCATCTTCTCTTACTTCGACGAGATGGTTGTCCCACAGTTTGTCGTATAGCGTTCGCGCAGCCATTTCGACCTCGTATGTTTTCCGCGTGACATTTAACAAGTACTTGTGCTGGAAGAAGAGCCTGGCGTGCTGCGCAAGGCAGCTCCGTCTTAAGATCTCTAAAGACACTCTTCAAGTCCCTGCAATAGCCTTCACAAGACCTGCGTGAGTGCTCGTTTTAAGTCCTTATCGTAAGACCTCTTTCGGGCCTTTATTCAGCCTTTATAGGACCTGTAACAGGTCTCTTCATCGTTAGCGCGAGACGATACGCTTCGAACGTAAATAACTCAAATCTATTATTTTTATATTTTGGATAAATTATTTTTATAATAAAATTGCTCTCACGCTTTCCCAACAGAGTAATTGGTCAGTGGAATTCTCAAATCTACAGGCGTTTAAGGCCGTCGCTGAGCGGAACTCCTTCTCCACCGCGGCGCAGGCTCTTGGGCTGACCCAGCCCGCAATCAGCAAACGGATTGCCTTGCTTGAGGCGGAACTAGAAACCAACTTGTTCGACAGGCTGGGCAGGTCTGTAGAACTCACGGAAGCCGGGCGCGCTCTACTCTCCCACATTCCGGCGGTGGAAAAGAGCTTGGGCCACGCGGAGCGCGCGGTTCGGGATCTCAATGGAGACGTCTCCGGACCCCTACAGTTAGCAACCAGCCACCACATCGGTCTTCATAGGCTGCCACCGATTCTATCGTCGTTTAAACGCAAGCATCCCCATGTGCGCCTGGAGATCGAGTTTTTAGATTCGGAGCAAGCCTATGAGAGGATCCGCCGTGGTGAGATCGAACTCGCGGTCGTGACCTTGGCTCCTGGTAATGTGTCTCAGCTTGATACGGAAGAACTTTGGGAAGATCCGCTCACGGTCATGGTAGCGCCCGATCACCCTCTCGCTGACAGGGAAACGGTTACGCTCCGCGAACTGTCGAAGTATGCGGCTGTGCTTCCCGGCCTCGAAACCTTTACCGGGAGAATCGTCAGGCAACATTTCGCGCAAGCAGGAGAAGCCCTGCAACTGGGAATGGCGACTAATTACCTTGAAACACTGCGCATGATGGCTGCGGTCGGTCTGGGCTGGACGGTTCTCCCCAGGACCATGCTGGGTGAAGGTCTGCAAAGTCTGAAGCTGGAAGACTCGAACCTAAAAAGATCGCTCGGCGTTGTAGTGCACCACCAACGTAGTCTTTCGCGAAGCGCACGGGCCTTCCACGACCTGCTCCAAACGGAGAAGCGCTCTTGCGCGCTGCCAGCGCCAACGGTCTAACTAGCTTACGTCGCCCATAAGAGTGGCGAGTCGCTGTTGAGCCTCGGAACGCTCCACGCCCTGCGCTTGATCGCTCGCTGTTGGTGTTGTCAGGTAATACGTACCGCTGTAGCGCAACAAAAGTTGCTCACCGTCGTACACAGCCCCACTGCAGAACCCAAAACGCTTCTTCGGTTCAACATGGTCTGCCTTGCTATGAACCCAGCGGCCAGCTCGCGCCGCACTCACAAAGTCGCAGCTCAGGTTTACCGTCGGCATTCGACCGGGTGTTTTCCGTCGATGATAGAGGCTGGCCGCCGCTGCCACGTCTGCGAGCGTCATGAGAGCACCACCATGACAAATACCCATTGAATTCAAGTGTTGGTCGCCAACGATAAAACCAAAGCTGACCTCATCACCGATAATCCGCCGGTAAAAAGGCTGCAGTCGATCAGTGAAGCCAAGACCTTCCGGTACCTTTTGATAACCGTCAGGTATTTGCACAAGAACGCTATTTGTTCCCGAAGTGCTAGCGGACATCTTTACCCCTGTTACGCTCCTAATTTGAACCGGTGACGCGTATTTTGCACACCAGTTAAGACCCACCTCACACGCCCGCCGCACTCACGCGACAGCTGCTAAAGCGCGGTGATATACCCGTTGCGGCTCAAAACAAGCCCATGGTCAGCCCAGCGGCAAACCCGGCACCAAGCTCCCGTGCATGCTGCAGCGCGGCGGAGTCGGGAATACCTCGAACAATCACCGGCTCTAAAGCCTCGGAGAGAGGAATACCTCGAAAGATGCGCCTCGCCTCACCCACCGCGCCGGAACCATCATTACCGGCGCTGATAATGAGTGCATAGGACTTACAGCAGCCCAGTTCATTTAGCGGATAAAAGATACGGTCCAAGAAATCCTTTGCACCACCAGCAAGCCTTCCGCCGTTCTCCGCACATATCAGCAGAAGACCGCTCGCCTGTTGCACTTCTATTGAGCCTGCTTCAGCACAGACCAGTAGCTTTGCGCTGCGGTCCTCAGTGCGCGCACCGGTGAGAGCCGCGTGTGCTAGCTGGGCCGACGCCCCGCTCTGGCTGTGATAGGTGATTAGCATTTACTAACGCAGCCTCATGAAAAATATTTCCGAAATCTTTCCAGAACGCCGCATTCTCCCCTGCATTAGTGTGGACAACGTGGTGGGCAAAAAAAATTCAATAGCAAAGCACCGAAAAGAGAAGAAACTTTTGAAACGTCAAAATGACCCTGGTGAGTAATTTAATGTCAATAAAATCATTGATTTAAAGCTACTATTTAAAAACAGTATAAATAGAAAGCACAGCTAACATATAAAATTCAGCGTTGACAAGCATTGTGGATAACTTTTTTTCCGATCTACTTTCACAGCCCTATAGGGTCAGCCTAAACGACAGGGTCTAGTCGCGCATTCGAAGGGTCCAGCAGCGGTGCGGAGGCCGACTTGTACCCTTAAAATCCACGTCAATCGTGCTCTGAGTGACGTCCTCTACGCGAAACTCTGAACATAACGCTGCGTCGAGCGTAAAGCGGCGCAAATTATTGGAGAAGTAAACCACGCCATCATCAGCCAGTCTCTCGATCGCCGAGCGCAACAAGGCCGCGTGGTCCCGCTGCACATCAAAATCGCTTGCCAACTTTCTAGAATTTGAGAACGAAGGTGGGTCTACGAAAATGACATCGTAGACGTCTTCGGATTCGGCTAACCACTGCATCGCGTCCGCGCGATGAAGACGATGGAACTGTGTACCCAGCCCATTGGCCGCTAGATTCTCCTCCAGCCAGCGTAGATACGTGTTCGACAAATCAATGCTGTCGGTACGATATGCACCACCCAACGCGGCATGGACTGTTGCTGCCCCCGTATAGCAAAAGAGGTTTAGAAATCGCTTGTCGCGGCACTCGATAGCCAACCTCTGGCGCAAGGGCCGGTGATCTAAGAACAAGCCCGTATCTAAGTAGTCATGCAGGTTGATCAGGAGCTTTGCGTTACCCTCCCTTACGGTGATTTTTTGAGACTTCTGTTTCTGCCTTTCATACTGATCGTTGCCTCGCTGGCGTCTTCGTTCCTTAAATACCGTTCTTTCTTTTGGAATTTCCAATGCAACGGGTAAGGCTTGCTTAATTTCCAGTCGCCTTCGTTCCACCGCATCGTTGTCTACGCTGGCAGGTGCTCGATATTCGGCAACATGAAGCCACTCCTCGTACCTATCGACAGCAACTGCGTACTCGGGCATGTCCGCATCGTATACCCGGTAACAGCTTATCCCTTCCTTCTTGACCCACTTTGCTAAGCGCCGCTCGTTTTTGCGAAGGCGGTTTACGAGCATGTGCGCGCCCTCGCTCAGAGCCTCTGCCTCTACAGATGAGTCGCCACTCTCTGGGGTATCTACCGCAGGGTCCATCGATGAGAATACCGGTGAGCGAAAACGGTTGTTTTCCAGATCGATCAACAGCAAGACAATCTGCTTACCCCCGTTGTAGAGGGCAACTTGTTTATGGCTGCGCAGGCCGAGCGCTTTACCCTGCTCCTTTGTGGGAGAGAGCACGGCGGCCTTCCAACCGGAAAACTCTCTGGCGAGCAGCTCTCCCAGCGCCGCATAGAGCTGCTTCGCGGCGTCCGGCCGAGAAAGACGAATACCGTAGGGTGGATTACTCACGACGAAGCCGTTGTCTATAGTCCGGTGCGTAGGCTGCACCACCTCAGCAAGTGCTTTAACACTGACGCGTACCCACTGACTGAGCCCCGCTTCCGCGATGTTCTGCTGAGCCTTAGCGATGACTCTCGGATCGGAGTCGTACCCCCTAATCTCTGGCATAGCGCGCGCTCGGCCAGCGTGCGCCCGCGACTGAGCGTCGTCTCGGATCGCCTTCCACTGTTGCTCGTCGTGATCGGGCCAATACTCGAAGGCGAACTTTTTCCTTCCCAGCGCCGGTGCTTGATCTAGTGCTAGCAACGCGCCTTCTATAAGCAGCGTTGCGGAACCGCACATGGGGTCGATCAGCGCGGACGTAGCACTCACTGCACCGTCCCAACCCGCTTTTCTCAGGCAAGCGGCGGCTAAGTTTTCCTTTAGGGGTGCCTCTCCTGCAGCCGCCCGGTATCCGCGTCGATGAAGGCTCTCGCCCGTTAAATCCAGCGCGAGCTCGGCTTTATCTCGATGTAAGCGAACGGAAATCTGCAGCTGGGGCGCCTTTGGGTCCGGCCGTATATCCCAGTCGTCGGACTCTCTCGCATAATCAATCAGAGCGTCTTTGCAGCGCAGCGCACCAAACCGCGTATCTCGGATCGCAGCATTTGTACCGGAAAAGTTTATGGTGAAGCGCGTTCCGCTGGACAGTAGGGACGCCCAATCAACGGCGCGTACCGTAGCGTAGAGTTCACTAGCATCATGAGCGGGGCCAGTCGCGATCGGTAGTAAAACGCGGTTAGCTAGACGAGACCAAAGCGATACACGGTAGAGCGTGGCTCGCGATCCGCGAAATTGAACCAGCGCGTCCTGAGTTTGGGAAATGCTGCCCCCGAGCTCTTCGATCTCGCGTGCCAGCATTTCGCCGATGCCGCGAGGACAGCTCGCGGCGAAGTCTCGAACCGGGTCGCTACGCACTTTTTCGCGGTTTTACCTTGCGTACCACCGGACGAGCCCTGGGCGCATCAGAGGCAACAGTCGAATCTCTCTTGCTACGGGAGCGGTCCGGGCTGGCGCTCGAAGCACTTGCAGTCGAAGCCTCTCCACCCTGTTCACGCTCTTTGCTCTCTTTATTGCCGTTATTCGCTTTACTTCCTTTCCTAACCCTACTCCCTTTCGGACGGCTCGTTGTCGCATCGGCATTGCTTTTCCGATCCGGATTAGGCGCTGCCTGACGCCCTGCACGCGAAGGACTTCGCTTGCGATCGAGTGAATCCCCCTCTTTCGGTGTTTCTGCCTTGGATGTGTTCTCGGAAGTGTTTACCGAGCTACTGTCTGCTGTTTTCCTCGTAGTTTTTCTCGCAGCCTTTCTCGCAGTTCTTCTAGCGGTATTACGAGCCTTGCTGCGTGCTTGAGCAGGCTGGGCTTCCGCCTCCCGTTCCATAACTTCAACGACCAGTCGGGTTGACGCGTCCATGTACTCGATAAATCGCTGGTGAGCACTGTCGTCAAGATTCCTAAGGAAATCATGCTGCCGGTAGAGATTTAAAAATCGTCGCTCCCGCTCGTAGTTTTTAGGGATCGCCATCACCCCCCACTGTTCGAGGGTGGACTCAAGCTGTGGGTTGTAGCTGCGGAAAAACTTGATCAGAAAGGGGATTGGGTCGTGTCTGGCCAGCAAAGATGCGGCGCGAAAGATCACGTCGATAGGGAGTAAGGTTTCACCTTTCTCCGCACCCTCGAGGACGCTGTCGTCTGACAACCCCAAGCTGTCGGCTACTTCCCCCAGCGATAGGCCGGCGGTTTCGCGAGCATCTCGAAGAAACCTGCCCGCATCGGCCATAGCCGCTAGCCGTTCCGGTGACGCGCTGCTTTTAAGAAGATCGCGCACCCAGGCGTCGCCATTCATGGCCCCGGTTGCGGCAAAGTCCAAGGCCAGATCGATCGTTCCACCGGCTACTTTCGACGCACGACGTAGCAAGCCATCAAGCAGGGAGCGTCCGGCGCTTCCTGGCTCAAAATTCGAATCTTCTGCCATTACCCGATGCTTCCAGAACCAACAGACCGAATTGTGTCATGAATTTGGGTCGATCCCGACCTCAAGTTCATTGATGCGCGTCAAAATTCGGCGCCACTCTAGGTAGCGTTCATCAACGCTCCCCTGAAGTCGAAACACTCCATCGTCCACCCTAAGCACCGTCTCAAGGGACTCGCCGGTGAAGCCATTGACCAGGTCTGATAAATCCTCCTCTTGAATCTTCACTTTACGGAAGCTGGCATAGCTTTGCTGCATCGCGGCGAAACTTCCGCGACGGGCCGTGGATTTTCGACCGGCTGCCTCCTCGCGATACTGTTCGCCGAAGCGTTCAAGCTCAAAACTGTACTCGCGCCAAAGGTTATAGCTGTCACGCACCTCACTATAGAGCTCGCGATATTGCTCATCGGCGGTATCAACAAATAATGCATCCTGGCGTTGCATGCGCTGCAAACGCCGTAGCATCGGATCTCCCTCGGCGGGGAAACTCACAAGTTCATAGGCCGTCTCCCCCGTACCTTGAGCCTTGCTTGGCGCTAGAAAACGGCTAAAAGCCTCCGGCGCAATCTCAGCGGCGAAGCGGGCGGCTGCCAAGCGGTCAAGTCGCTGCCGGCTGTCCGCGTCGATTCCCTGGATGGTCCGACCCAGGTCATTCGCGATTGACTTGTACAAGTCGGAAAACGGCTCATCTCCTCGACTCACCGGGTAGTCTTCGCTCGCCGCGATGTCGCGATAGTTTCGCGTGAGTAAAACTCTGTTACCGGCATCGATCAACTTGACCGCAAGTTCCAGCTCCTGGCCATCGGCAGTCACGATCTGTGCTTGAACTTGCAAAGGCGTGTTCACCGATGATGAAGGAACGACGCGAACCACTCCGAAGGCGTTGGAATCGGTTAGATAGTCAGCAAGCACGGTAGGGAAAATGAGCGACTCAGCTTTGCGGACCGTAGGAAACAAATCCCCATTGTTGTTTGCCAACCCCTCATCAAACACAACGATCCCTACGTCGAGAGTGCCTTCGCTCGCGCTGAACACTTCCGCTTCGACACGCCCGACAGGCACCGTATTAGACCTAGGTTTATCGTTGCTAGCATCGGAATCGGTACCGCTGGAGGTGCTGGCGCCGGACCCGTTGCTGCTCTGTTGAGAGGGAATGCTGGTACATGCAGAGCAGAGTGCAAGTAGCATAGCTGCTATCAATTTCCAGATCATTTAGACGCCTTCTCCGTTGTGCATACTCGACCGCGGGTTAGGGTTTCCGTACAGCGATAACCGCTACTTCCCGGTACATAGCGACGATAAATGCGCCTTACGGTGAAGGGGTCGCCCACACCCGGTGAGTCGAGGGAAGTAAGAACGCCCAAGGTGTCGCCACTTTGCGACATCGACAGACGATGAATAATATTTAAACCATCGGGTAACCGCAGGTGGAAGACCAGCTGGTTACCGTCCCAGAAGCAACGTTCGACACCCAGGCCCAAATCGTTGAGCCCTGGTGCATCCGGACCGAAATCACAGCTTAGGGAGAAATTTCCTTCCCGTTTTACCCGAACCGCCACCCGGCTTTGCTCAATGGTTAGGAGCTGCGACTCGGTGACCAACTCCGCCATCTGCGCCAGAGCCAGCAGTCGCTGCTGAGA
>JBCCQO010000139.1:0-8190 GCA_039024595.1 Pseudomonadota bacterium
CTTCTTTGTAACCATCTATCTGAATCCCTATCCCACGGGTTTGCAGTACATTTCGTTGCCGCCCGTTTCACCGCACATTTGACCACACATTTCGCCGCATATTTGGCCGTGCTTCCGGTCTCCGCGTAAGCTGAAGATCCACGCACCTTCGCGACCGCAATAGTGATCGCAATTTAGAGCGCTTCTAGCCGGTGCACGAACTGGCCGGTGTACGAATCGGTTGGACTGCGTTACCTATATATCTCTTTTTGATATTTTATTTAGTTACTACTGTTTTTTTCCTGAGTACTCGTTGTTTTGCTTGCCGGATAACCTATTAATTGGATAGCTAGCGCTTTGTTTTGGACCCACAAAATCTGACGTGAGAACGATTAACAGAATTTTGCTGGAAACTAGCTCCAAGCGAGTGCCTTTTTGTATGCTCTGACCTGCTAGAAGTCAATGAAAAAGGCGGAAAAGACACAATATATGGGATTCTATCGACAAACACCGCCCGAATATCGTGCTTTGGTGGTCGAAAACGAACGGGAGTTTCGTAACGATCTGGTCTATACCGTTGAGTCGATGGACATCGGCATTAGCGTCGTCGCCGAGGCTTCGGATTTTGAGGACGCAGTAAGCGCCCTTGAAACGGAAGATATAGACCTATTAATTACCGATATTAATCTTACCGATGAACCCCGATTCGTGGTGGGGGACGACGACGGTACATCCCTTGCTCGTATTGCCCACGAACGCTACGACATTCCTGCCATTTTTCTCACTGCTTTCGCCGAGTACGACCCGGCTGTCGTGGCAAAGGCAACGGAGAGTGAACCGATCGGCTTCATCCAGAAACACGGTGGCTCCGTCGGGATTCAAATTCAGCAACTCATTCGCCTTGCGCTGCGCCGGATGGAACTTGTGCGCCGTGAGCGGGAAGGTCGGCTTCAGCTGGAGGCAGTGTTTCAGCGCATCGGCGAGGCACTCATTTTCATCGACAGCGACGGCTACATCATCGACTTCAATGAAGGTGCTTGCGAACTTCTTGCTTACAATCCGGACGCGTTTATCGATCAGCACTGGGAAGATGCCATTCGCATCGACACGGAAGACCCCAAGCAAAATGCCGGACTCAAGCGGCTCATCGACCAGTGCGAGAATGCCCGGCTACCGTCCATCGCCCTTCAAACACAAACCGGTGGTTCTGTGCTTTGCAGCTTGCAATTACTATCCGTTGAGCACCGCCGAGAACCCTGTATGTTGCTACTGCTTAGCGAGCTGACGAGCGACGCGCAAGCACCGACAATTGAGGATGTCGCCGTCGGTGCTAGCTTTCTCGCTATTGGCCTAAGCTGCAGCAGATTGCAGCAGGAGTTCGATGCAAACCTCTTGCGTCTTGCGATGCTGGATTTGCGAGCCAGTACCATCGCACGCTGTCGACCGGGAGACGTCGTCCTTCGTCCGCAAAATGCCATGTTAGGGGTGGTCATGCCCAACACGGACGAGGGTACGGCGTACGTGTTAGCGCGATCATTACTTGAAGCGGTGCGTGAGGATATTAGAAAGAGGCTTCCCACGGTTGATCTGCGCGCCGGACTCTCCTTCCGCGCTTCGCACAAGTCAGAGAACGCCACGGTCGCGGGGGCGATAGACGCCCTAGATCGAGCGCAACATGGCTCGCAACAAAGCGTGCTAACCGCGACCGGCAGCTTTACCGCGCGCGATATCAACGCCCGAGAACCGATCGACGCGGAAACGCAGACCGTACGTCAGACTCGTCTCGATCTAGGCTTTCAGTTTGCGTCGCGACTGCTCGATATAGCTCCTGATCGAATCAGCGGCTACGAAAGTTTGATCGCAGAGATAGATCAATGCGTCTTCAAAAATGGGCTGACCCTGGCCTATGGGCTTGCGGCGAGAAGCTCCGATGGCAATTGGGATTGGCGTGAAGTACGTACCTTGGCTGACGTAGAAGGGGAAGGCTGTGAACCCGCACCTTTTGACCTAGGGGTCATACGGAACGAAGTCCTAGGACACGTAGGCAGCGAACTCCGATCCGCCGTTTTTATTAACTTTGAAGGGTATGAGTTTTTACTGTTGCCACTGTGGAGCGACGGCGAGCAGGTTGGGCTTGGATTCGCCGCCCGTGACTTAAAGGTGAACGGAAAAGCGACTCCGATCAGTGACGGCGAGCAGCAACTTGCGCAGGTAATCAGCGATCACCTGGGCAGGCTTTTTGCGCAGGCGATCAACTTTGACGCGAGCAGCAGCGAAACTAGTGACGGATCGGGTGAGTACAACCTTTACTCCCTGGCCTCAGAGATGACCGAACACTCGGAGCTCGAACTGCTGCTTAAGCTGGACTCACCGATAGCCTTGGTCGGTGAGGCAGGGCTCGCCCGTACCGACTTAATGCGTCAGGCAGTCACGACCTGCGCCCTGGCGGCTGCCGAATCCGTCGCTTTCTATAGCGGTAACGAGTGGCGAGACAACAACCGTACGAGTGAATTCGACTCGCTGCTGCGAAGTTCTGCGAAGCGACTTTTCCTGATGCGTGACCCCCATCGCATGCACCCGGAATTACAAGAGCAGTTCGCTCAAGCGATCCGATCACGCATCACGGGTAACTTGGGAGCCGAACAGGCGCTACCACCCATGCGTTTTGCGGTGACCTTGCCTAAAAAACCGGAGGCAATGGTTAGCGCACGCCAACTCGTCCCGGAACTTGCGTCCGCATTTGGTGCTGGCATTGTCCAGTTGGAACCACTGCGCCGGTCCAACTCGCAGGTTCAAAAATGGGCACGTCGTATCCTACAAGCGGAGTCATCGGCGCAGGGACGCAGTGGAATAAAATTCACTACTGAAGCTGAAGCCGCAATTCTAAGGCACTCCTGGCCAGGGAATCTGATGGAGCTTCAGGATCGGGTCCGTAGCGCAGTACAGCGTTTTCGCGGCCCCATGATCAATGAAGTTGATCTAGGACTCTTTCAATTAAAGAGCGTAGACACCGAAGTTCAGAGTCACTCGCTTGGAACGGGAGGAATAGCTGAGGACGCTGCTGCGCGAGTGAAAATCGCCATTTCGGAAGTTCTCGCTGTCGGTGTCAATCTCGCCGAACCGCCCGCCGTGCTGGAGTGGCTCGAGCATGAAGTGGTCAATCTAACGCTTAATCGGTTTCGTAGAGATAGAAACCCCAGCGTGAGAAGCGCCGATTTTCTAAAGCTTAGTCGCAATGATCTTGATTCTTTTGTGGCGAAAGCCGGTTATAGCGCCGCAAGCCGGCACGACGCGGCTTTTTGGCAAAACACGCGTCTGGCGCTCACATCCTGGCTTGAAGAATACGGTGGATTCGAAGATCGCTTCGAGGCGATTTTAAAACCGATGCTACTGGACGCGGTTCCAGAGGAGTATTTAGGTAATCATCCACGGCAGATGGAGCGCATGATACGCAGTACATTTCAAGATGTTGTTAGGCCTTGTTAACACCTATAGTGGGGAGTATCAGGGAGAAGTAATGATCAATAGCGGGGTCGATGGAAAGACCGGGTTCGCTATGGGGGTTGAGCGCTATCGCCATAGTTGCTGATAACGCCCATTACTCGCGGTGATGAACGGAAGTCTTCCAAAAATCGTTCGGGTCAAAGATATTGGCTGATATCAAGACATTTAAGCTACGCGACAGCAGCGAGTTAGAAGCGCGACGACAGGCGAAGCGTTTGGCGGCCCTCGAGTCGGTAGCACCGGCTGTCTCGGGAAAACGACCAGGTTTTTCGGCGCGCCTGAACATGTTGTGCAGCCTCGCCGGAGAGCGAGAGCTGAACAACGGCCGCCTTGAGGACTTAGCTACCTTAGCGGATCATTGGGTAGCAAGTGAGGTTCGCGACTGGCTCACCGATGACTCTGTGCCACCCGCGCTAGATTTGGACCTTCTGGTTCGCTTCTTGGCATCAAGGCTCAGCGAGGCAACGGATCACCGCCTCTGGGAAGCCTATTTGCTCTTTGGCACCGACTACGTGCCCAATCCTTTGTATGCAGCAACGCATCTCGCAGATCAGGACGCGGCGCAACTTGCGACGACCTTACTACTCGAAATTACCCGAGATTATCGAATTCCACCTCATAGTTACGATGCGGAAGAAGCTCTGCACGAAATGATGGTTGCGCTTCAAGATTTGAATATTAGTTCATCGAAAGAAACTCTTCAGGCGGGACATAAACGAATGCTTGCCGCTAGAGTATTTGGTGTGCACGAGCCAACCTAAGGTAAGACGACACACCGTACTGCTACGGCTGGATTGCGCTTGCTGGACTGCTTTTGAACGGCTTTTGCTTTACCGCGAATACCGGACGATTGTTATTGTTGGGTGATACCGACAGAGTCGCGCGTTCGATCCACCATGGTTCGCAGTGATTGAAGAACGCCTTCGCGCTCCAGGCGGTCGAATTGAGGCCAATTAGTGGGCCAGTTAAAGGTAACGCTAACGCGGTTCCCTCCACCGAAAATGGGGCTAGTCCAGACACTACAACTGATTTTTAACCAGACTTGGTTTTCGACGTGTTCTGGGGAGTCAGAGCGAGCGTTTACGCGTAAGAGTTCGCCGATGGATTCGTCAATCGCGTTGACTAGCTGGACTTGGTCAGTCGCCTCCAAGGCGAGCACCTGCCGAGGAAGCTCCATCGATGCGGTCCAGCTTCCGCCATCAGACCTGCTGATGATCGGGATGACACATTCCAGTCGATCGGTCAGAGAGTACCGCACAGAGTACGCCACAGTTGAGGGACGGGATAGACGAAAGCTTACATTCATTTCACATTATTTGTGAATTTATTTTTATATTTATTTTTTTCGGATGCGCATGCAGATTCTTCTGAATCAGTTTCAAATAAGCACCGGAGCCGATGTCGAGGATATCTCTCGTGCTTGGTCGCGCTTTTCCGAATACTTGATAGACCATGAGCTCGCAAGCCACGTAAGTGCTCTTAACGATCGTATCTCTACCAGCGACTTCGACAGTGACGAAGACAACGTTCACACCCATTGCGCAATGATCTATTTCGAAAACGCCGAACAAGCATCTCGAGCCTGGCAAACGATTGAGAAAAAGATCGAGCCACTCGCGAGCTTGCATAGAGAAGTCATGCGTCTCGTAGAGAGTCCTTCATTTACCTTCTGGGGCAACGAAGAGTAAGCAGTCAGTAGTTGGCCTAGCTGTCTCGCTGAGTCCAGAAGTCATGGGGTTTCGCCCGTGCATTCCTCCGTCTTCTTATTATCGGCCTTTCGACCCGCTTCTTTTTGGGTCCGTCCGGCACCCGACTCACGTTGCTAACTCATCTACCGACCGCTTAGGCTGGCCCAAACGTTGAGACGTTTTCCAGTTTTCCGCCACCCACGAGCTGGCTTCACTTCGCGGCAGAGGGTCTAGGCCTAAGATCTGATCAGAGACCTTTTCTGCAACCATGATTGTCGGCGCATTGATGTTGCCATAGGGCAGGCTTGGGAATACGGAGGCATCAACTACACGCAGGGATTCGAGCCCGTGTACTCGGCACTCGGTATCTACGACGGAGGCATCAGAAGGTAACGCATTCATCCGGCACGTACCGCAGGGGTGGTAGGCACTCTCAACGTTGTGCCTTATCCATGCATCGAGTTCTTCATCGGTTCTCACACTCTCACCGGGCTGAATTTCATCGCCACGATAGGGATCCATGGCCGGCTGGGCAACGATCTCTCGTGTTAGACGAATACAACTTCGCCATGCACGTCGATCGTCGCTATGACTCAGATAATTAAAGAGAATCGACGGTGGCGCTTCTGGGTTGGCAGACCGTATCCGAACACGACCCCGGCTCCTTGGCTTGTTTGGCCCAACATGTACCTGAAAGCCATGCCCCTTCACCGAAGGCGTTCCGTCGTAACGCATCGCGGCCGGTAGGAAGTGATACTGGATATCCGGTGCCTTTAATCCAGCTCTTGATCGAATAAACGCGCAAGATTCGAAATGATTGGTTGCACCAAGACCCGTCTTTAAGAAATACCAACGCGCGCCGATCAGGAATTTTCGCCAAAGAGACAGTTGGCTATTGAGGCTAACCGGCTGCTTGCAGTGAAACTGGAAATACACCTCCAGATGGTCTTGCAGGTTCTCTCCTACTCCTGGCAAGTCGTGGATGCAATCAACGCCAGCACTCTTTAGAACCTCCTTTGGTCCTATACCAGAACGCTGCAACAGGGTCGGAGAGGCAATCGATCCAGCGCTGAGCAGCACCTCGCGCTTTGCCGAGAGCTCCAGCCGCCTCCCCTTCCGATAAGCAATGACTCCAACGGCGCGTCCCTCACTTAGTACGACCTTGTCGACAAGAACGCGTTTGAGGACCCGCAGATTGCGACGTTGTAAAGCTGGCCGAAGATAGGATCGAGACGTCGATTCCCGAACACCGTCTCGAACCGTCATGTGCATCGGGCCAAAACCCTCGCCTCGCTCGCCGTTGTAATCATCTGTCTGCGGGTAGCCCGCTTCGACTCCAGCATCGATGAAGGCCCGATAGAGCGGATTTCCCCGCATGTTGTTGCCCCCGGACACTCCAAGGGGGCCTGTCCCTCCCCTATAGTCGTCCTCTCCGCCTTGCCAAGTCTCGGCCCTCTTGAAGTAAGGCAGGCAGTCAGCGTAGCTCCATCCCAATGCGCCCAGTGCTTCCCATTCATCGAAATCGCAAGCATGGCCCCGCACGTAGACCATTCCATTGATCGCGGAGGTTCCGCCCAAGCCTTTTCCTCGTGGACACGTGATTCTTCTGTGCTCCACCGCGGGCTCTGGGTCAGAGCTGTAACCCCAGTTAAACCGCTTCGAGGCCATTGGATAGGAAAGAGCCGTTGGCATGTCGATGAGGATACTGCGATCGCTACCGCCTGCTTCCAAAAGCAGCACAGAGAAATTACCGCAGGCAGAAAGACGATTAGCGAGGACGCAGCCTGCCGAGCCTGCGCCGACGATGATGTAATCGAACGTTGAATTCATTGGCCAGATGCTCTGAGTTGCTCTCGATGCCGGTAGGTAAGTAAGAAGACGATCGCATAGATGACCATTACGGATAGCCCAATCCACTCTATTTTTAATGGGGTAAATCGGTATAACAAAATGAGTCCGCTCAAGCACAGCCAATGAACCAGTATGTAGCCAGAGCGACCCAAACGTTCGACGGTCAAGTTTAGATTTTCTGAGTAAAGTCGGGTTAGTGAGTCCAAGGAGTTAACCACAAAGATGAGTCCTACCAATACCATCGCCGACTGCAACTTAGTATCAAGCTTGACCCCAGAGTCGTAGTAAAAATAAAGCACGGAAAACCACAGAGCGATCGGTATCGAAGGTAAAACCAGCAGCGCGAGTAGAAGCTGCCATGCGCGAATGCCTCCCACAAAACGCGCGACAAATTGGCCGATCATTATGCTCCAGGCGAACCACCAATAAAGATAAAAACCGTGGTGCTCTGATAGCGGGTAGACAAACTTGGGAAGATGTCGGAAGTACTCTCCTAGCATCGAGACGTTCGCAAACAAGCCATCGAAACCGGCTCCAGATTGGGACCATAGCAAAAGAATCAGCAGTAAAAACAAGACGCTCGAGCCAAGGCCAAGCCATCTTATGTAGCTGAGCTCTGAACTAGAGACTACGGCGATCACGACGACGACCGAGACCAGCACATAGCGTCCCGTGAGCGAAAGCTCGGGCAGGTAACTTGGTAAAAAATCCAGGAATAAGAAGCCGGTAAATGCACAAGTGGTGACGATGACCAGGCTGTTTGCAATACGGAGCCAAGGTATTTCAAACAAACGTAGTCTTGGTTCGACGAGGCAGAAGTAAAAAGTCGATAGGAAGTAAAAGGCCCATACTAAGAATCCCCAAAAGCCGAATTCAATCGCCAAAGGGTTAGCAAAGGCATATACAGGCTCCGACTCATAGCGCGGGAACTCTGTTAACGGAAACATGATTAACCCGACATCAAGACCGGAGGTAAACAAGATCGCGGAAAACACCAGCGTATGACTCGGCTGCGAGCCCTCGAGCCTGAGACCCGGAAAGCGCAAAAAAACCATGACTGCTGTAGCGAAAACCACGGTAATCGCTACGCTTAAAATGGCTAGCAAAACTGTCCTACACCTTTTTTCACCCACTGCCCCCTGCAGCTCACTCCTTCCAGCGGCCACGC
>JBCCQO010000140.1:0-8103 GCA_039024595.1 Pseudomonadota bacterium
AAGCAAACCATCGAGAATAGATCACAAGATCGCTATTTCTTTGGGATTTGGCCCACAGTTAACGCGGCCTTAAGGAGCCGATAGGAGACTCTGACGTGGCCGTCACCAGACATGGAAGTAAGAGGACTCATCATGGCCGATGGGATGCCGACACAATCAGCATTCCGGTGACGAAATTAAGTGTCGTTCTCACGCTGGATCCACGCCTAAGGATTTAGTCCCTCGACAATATCGCCGGGCGTCATCGGACGGACCAGAATGTCCTTAAAAGCTGCCCAGCGTGCGTTCTCATCGGATCCTACACTCGCTATCCAAGATTCTGCGCGATCTTTTCCGATGTTGTAGTTAATCACGTACGCTCGATACTTTTCGATAAAGCTCAAACTCTGTTTGGCTCTTTCTGCGTTGACGAGCTGATATTTTTGGAGCAATGCCACTGCTTGCTTATCGGTTAAGTCGCCATCGAGATAGCGTCGAGCGATCTCGTTTCGCGCGTGCGATAGGCGACTGGTCAGCTGGTTCAACGCTTGTAAGCGCTCGGCAAAGGATGGATCGATTCCCGCGAGCGGAAACAGTACTTCACGCTCAAAGTTGATTTTCTCCTCTCCCGGAAACGCAAGTTCGATTCCGTAGTTTGCGGATCCCTCGGCGATGGGCGCAAAAGGGCTGAACAGAGGATTAACGGTGTATTCGAACCAGCCTCGTCGTCCAACTAATTCGCTTTCAATAAACAGATTCCACACGTGATGGCCCGGATAGCCTTCGTGGCAACCCAAATCCACTGCGCGGTCGATGAAGATGGGGAAGTCCGTGTTGATCTGAATTAGGCTTTCGTAGCCGCCCTGGTAGTAGTTATAACCACCCCAGGGCTTATCCTTAACGAACTCCATACGAAAGGATTCACCGTCCGGCAAATCGAAATACTGTGCGGTTCTTCTTCGACACTCATCGATGGCTTTCTCAAAAACTACTTGAAGCTTGTCTTCGGGGATTCGGAGTGAGGAACGGAACGCATAGACTCGCTCGGATAAGCTTTCGTTGCCCGGTATTAGCACGTCGATCTCAGCGAGTATCCGGTCATACGCGGCGAGATCGTAGGTCGGGATTTGCTCATCGTAAATCTCGGTAAGCTCCTCGTTGAAGCTAACCGCCGCCCCTTGCACCACCTTAAATCGCAGGGCCAAAGCTCGGGTGAGCTTTTGTAGTTGGCGCAAGCGGATGGATGAATTGCCCGATGTGGCCAAGAGGTCTAAGTCTCGCTGCAGTCTGGCGATACCCTGTTCAAGCTCGCTCGCGTTTGCTGTCATGGTCGCGGCGGAGGTTTTCCAGGTGGTGGGCCCATGGTAGGCGTCCACGTAGTCATCGTCGAAGCGGCCCATATGTAGTGCCAGTTGCACGAATTCCGCCGCGGCGCGATCGACCGGATTGGTGTACTCGATCTGTCGGTCTTGCTGAAGGTGTCTTTCGAGCCAACTAACGACGTTTTCCTGGCCAAGCGCGCCATGTTCATAAACAACGACGTTCACTTGAGCCTCGTCGGTTGTTGTTAGCGGAGCGCCACCTTTTATTGGCTTTTGTTCAACGCAGGCGGCGAGCGCGACAGCCGTTAGCGCTGCAAAAAATGGCTTATAGAGTCGCTTATGCATAGAGCGCTAGTTTACCGATCGATGGGCCATCGCGGTATCGATCTTCATTCTTCAGGCCTACCTAGGTACTTACCCACAGGGGAACACAAATCACTTTAGTTCGCGGTAGCAGGCGACAAGGTCTTCCATTGATTTACGGTAGGGCACTGGACCATAGCTGGCACGGCCAACGCCTACCTCGGCAACATCGTGGATTGAATTGACTTCGCCCATCATCAGAACATTGACGGGCAAACGGCTGGCGCTGACGATCTGGTGTATGAAGTCCAAATTAGCAAGTCCGGGTATGAAAAACCCGGAGGCGCCGGCGTCCGTATAGGCAGCAGCGCGTTCGATGGCCTCGTTTACATGACTGTGATGTTGTTCTGCATTGCTCTCAAGAAAAAGATCAGTTCGTGCATTAATGAAAAAGGGTATCCCCTGACTCGCTGCTTCTTCACGGATCGCTTTTATTCTCTGTACTTGCAGATCTAACGGGTACAGTCCGTCACCGGATACAACGCGATCTTCAAAATTGATTCCTACGGCACCGGTACGAATAACCTCTGCGACGTTGGCGGCTACGAGCTCTGGCTCGGCGGCGTAGGCGCCTTCGAAGTCGACGGAAACAGGAACATCTACGGACTCTACGATTCGAGAGGCTAGCTGGAGCAGAAAATCCATGGGAATGTCTTCGCCGTCATCATAGCCCTGGGCTGCAGCCACCGAGGCGCTGCCTGTCGCAACGGCTTTTGCGCCGGCGTTCGTAAGCGCTGCTGCGCTTCCCGCATCCCATATGTTGTAGAGCACGATAGGCTCACCAGGTGCGTGTAAGGATTGAAAGAGGTTTGCCTTTTCTACTTGGTTCATACCACCGCCTTGCGTTGATCAGCCACTGCGTATTGACGCTCGACCTCGAGCAATTTTTGTTTTCGCCATAGTCCGCCTCCGTACCCCGTTAAGGATCCGTCGGCGCCGATAACCCGGTGACAAGGAACCACCAGTGCCAGCTGATTTGCACCGTTTGCTCGTGCAACCGCTCGCACCGCGTTCGGTCGTCCGAGGCTCTTCGCCAGAGACGAGTAGCTTCGCGTATGGCCTGGTGGAATCGTGCGCAGCGCGTCCCACACTTCTCTACTGAATTCTGATCCATGGTACGCGAGCGGTGTGTTGAAGTGTGCGCTCTTACCCGCGAAGAAGTCGTCCAGCTCTCGTTTGATCTGTTCGGAGGGGTCCGTTGGGCCGACACCGATGTAGCCCCTGGTGTTTCTTTCAAGTTTTGCAAGTTCCCTGGGTAAAGCCCGTCGGTCGAAGAACTCAAGTAGATGAAGTTGCGTTTTGCTGGTCACCGCCACCATGTCGCCTAGGGGTGTGCGTATCCAATCGGCGAACAGTAGGGGGCGAGAACTCAGGTGCCCCGGTGCCTTGCCGATCAATTTCGTAAACGCTGTACGAAACGCGCTGGGTGAATCAAAGCCTGCGGACAATTGGGCATCGACGACCCTTTCGCCACGAGCGATCGCCTGAAATCCGTGTTGTAGACGCCGTTGTCGCGCCATTTCAAGGAAGGTCATTCCAAACTGCCGCTTGAAGCTCCGCCTTACCGTCGACAGATCGTATCCCAGCCGTTCCAGATCCGACTCGCGCCAGCGGAAGTGGGGACGCTCTTCGAGCGCTGCGATTAAGCTCGCGACGGTAGGATCTGAGTTCGCCATAGGCCGAAGTGGGTGGCAGCGCTTACAGTCTCGAAAGCCGGCCTCGATACACTCGCTGACGGTGGCGTAAAACGTGCAATTCTCGGCTTTTGGTTTTCTGGCTGGGCAGGTGAGGCGGCAGAACACACCGGTACTTGCAACGCACACGAAGGCCTGGCCGTCATAGGCCGGGTCGCGATTGATCAAGGCCTCATAAAGTGTCTTGTGATCGGGTAGTTCGAAAAGCATGCTGCGCGTGTACGCATCACCGACAGGCATGCCGCCCAAAATCAGGCGTTTATTTTTTTGGGTAACGTGGCGCTTGTTTTTCGGGTACGGCGGTGCTTGCAAAAGAACCGCTTTGCCTCCGATCATAGGACCAGAACATTAGGTCATAAACAGTCTGGGTAAGAACAGAGCATGGAAGAGCAGGGGATTCCCATCCATTTGGTATTGGGTAGCGGCGGTGCGCGCGGGCTTACACATATTGGCGTAGTTCGTGTGCTACGCGAGCACGGCTATAGCGTCAAGTCGATCACTGGCTGCTCTATGGGCGCGCTGGTAGGCGCGTTGCTGGTTACGGACCATTTAGATGAGTATGAGCAGTGGGTTAAGCAGCTATCCCGTTGGGACGTATTTCGCTTTCTGGATATTTCCTTGTTGGGCCGGGCCGGCATGGTCAAAGGTGACAAGTTGATGGAACAGCTTGGTGGCTGGCTTACCGGCGTGGAAATGAGCGAGCTGGATATACCGTTAACCGTGGTAGCCGCTGATTTGCTTACCCGTCGCGAAGTCTGGATTAAGAGTGGCGATTTACTAGAGGCGGTTCGCGCCTCTATTGCCGTTCCCGGTGTGTTTACGCCGCACGTCACGCACGGTCGAGTGTTGGTAGATGGGGGTATATTGAATCCTCTACCCATTCCGCACTCGGGGCTCGACACGACGACAATCACCGTCGCGGTGAGCTTGAGCGGTCGAGAAGTGACCCATCCGTTTGGCGAACACATTGCCGTTGATGAGGTGGGTGAACTGGCTGACGAGAACTCGCCGATTGCACATGAGTTAGAAGCTGATTTTCTCCAACGGTCATCAGAAGGAGCAGCAATCGGAACAGAAAACAAAGGTAGTGAGAATGCTTCAGAAGCTGCCGCTGAAGGCGATACAAAGGTAACAGACGGGAAAAACGGAAAAGAGCGCGAGTTACTCGCTGCGCCCGAGGCGAACAGTGAGGCAGAAAGCAGCTTCCTCGATAGTTTGACCCGATTTTTCGGGCGCGAGCGCAAGAGTCCCGATCCGCTTGAACGAATTCAGGAGGAGGCCCAGGGATTGGGCTACCGACAGCGTTTAGGCGCTTCTCGGCCAGCACTGACCGACGTGATGTTAGGCATGTTCAACACGATGCAAGATACGATTGCCCGCCATCAGCTTGCCGGAAATCCACCCGATATTCTCATCGACATTCCCTGCAACATTTGTGAGTCGCACGAATTTCACCGGGCTGAAGAACTGATTCGTGCGGGGGAGTACTGGGCTAGGCGGGCCCTTGCGGATCAAGACACCGGCTCCGGATAGCGCAAAAATAAGTATTGGTTTCTGGGTTGGCGGTCAATCTTGCCTCCAGCCGTTCTACAATGGCGAGTTGCCGTTGATTCCAAAAGCGAAGGTCATTTTATGCAAGAAGCATTAGTCACCATGCTGCGTATGCAAGATCGGATGAATACAAGGGTTCACCCCCAGTGGCGGGAACAAGAGTATGCGTGGCATCGGGCGATTTGGATTGAGTCCGCAGAGCTTGTAGATCATCACGGCTATAAATGGTGGAAACACCAAAAACCCGATCTCGGACAAGTCCAGATGGAGGCGGTTGATATATGGCACTTTGGTATGTCCTCCCTGCTGATGAAGCACGAAGGTGATTCGAAAGCGTTAGCAGCCGAGATTGAAAGAGCCTGGCGGGGGTCCGACGGCGCATCCGGTGTGGTCGAGGCGGCGGAGCTGGTCGCTGGTATCGCTGCCAAAGATCATCGCTTTGACGTGCCTGCTTTTGCGGCCCTATGCGCCGCGGCGGAGCTCTCTTTTGATGAACTCTATAAGCAGTACCTTGGTAAAAATGTGCTGAATTTTTTTCGTCAAGACAACGGCTACAAAGACGGCAGCTATCGCAAAGAATGGGCAGGAAGAGAAGACAACGAGCATCTTATGGAACTGCTTTCCGATGTTGATCCATCGGCCGCTGATGCGGAAGAGAGTTTATATACGGCGTTGGAAGCTCGTTACGCAGCTACTGGGTAGTAGCGAGCTTCGGCTAACTGTCAGCTAACCAGTGTTCACTAATTTGTGCTCGAGAGCGTAAACAACCCATGAGTGACGACACGCCAGCGCTTTCAACGACCGCCTTAGCGAAGCGCCTGCGATTACCGATTCAGCAGCTCTTCGGCACTTTACGGGACTACGGGTGGATTGAGCGGAAGGAAGATCAATGGAGCTTAACATCCAAAGGATCTCTTCATGGCGGACATTATCGTGACAGTGAGCGCTTTGGGCGCTATATCGTCTGGCCCGAGGATCTTGCTGAACATCCAATGCTGGCCTCGATTGAAAGCGACCAACGCCTCAGTTCGGGAGCGTTAAGCCAACACTTCAACTACCTAAGCGCACTCCAGATTAACCGCCATTTTGCCGAATTGGGTTTGCTGCGCATGACAACTGTAGGTCTTGAGCTGACCCCTCTTGGAGAGCGCTTTGGTGGGCGTCAGGAACAAGATGCAGAGTCCGCGCTGCTGACTGTGAGTTGGCCTCAGGCGGTGCTTGAAGACCCAGTCCTCCGTCGCGAACTGACTCGGTTGGGCGCCGACGGGCTTGCCCAGGATTCCGCTGCTGAGTCTAAGCCTGGGTCTGAGTCTGAGTGTGAGCCCGATGCTGACGAAGCTCCGCTTGGTGAAACAAGCGCCGCTGCGAATGGTGGCAGTGTGGCAGATCTGTTCGATGGTCTGTCGACATCCTCCGACGCGCAAGGTGACGACGAATCATTCATTGATGAACGCCGCCGATCTATTGATGGGCGGCTGGTGGATAGCATCTTACAGCTGCGAGTCTCCAACTGGCTCTATGGCGCTCAGCTCGCCTGCGCGCACAAGCGCCAGCTCCCTTGCGAGGAGGTCCTCTATGCAGACTTTTATGTGCCCGCGGTTGGTTTGTATGTGGAGTGTTGGGAACGGGACGTACCGACTGATACCTTGTCGCGCCGTTTACGCGTTAGAGAGGTGTGCCGCGAATTGGGTTTATCCTATTTAGAGATCCCGGCCAGTGATATCGACCGTGTGGATGAAATCCTAACCAACCGGATGGCCGAACTTGGTGCCCCGAGTTGAAGGGGCGCTAGCCGAAGTTCTGTCGGTGAAAGCCTTGCCAGTTGCGCTGCCACTCAAAGCGCTGCGCAGGGCGTCCACGCATGGCTGTGCGCCAGTAGTCGCGTGCAACCAGGCTTGCCTGATAGGGCAGGCCCCATCATTGTATCTGTCTCGTTGTCACGCTCGCTCGAGCACCACGGCGCTTTCTATATGATTCGTGTAAGGAAACTGGTCAAAAAACGCGAGTGCTTGTAATCGGTGTGTCTTGGTCAGCTGTTGCAGGTTTGCTCTGAGCGTTTCCGGATTACAAGAGACATAGTAAATGCGGTCAAAACGCTGCACGAGTTTGCAAGTTTCCTCATCTAGACCGGAGCGGGGTGGGTCAACAAACACCGCAGAAAATTCGAACTTATCCAGCGGCTGACTTAATCCCTTCAGACGCTGAAACTCGCGCACCCCGCTGAGTGCTTGGACAACCTCTTCGGCGCTGAGCCTAACGAGGTCTACGTTGTTTACATTGTTCATACGGAGATTCTCAAGAGCAGCTTTGGTACTGCTTTTAGCGACTTCCGTCGCTAGTATTCGTCCGTACTTTGCCGCGAGCGGTAAGGTGAAGTTTCCGTTTCCGCAATACAGCTCCAACAAATCACCGTGTGCGTTTGCAGCGTTTCGATACACCCAGTTGAGCATCGACTCATTAACGTAGACGTTAGGCTGTACAAAAGACTGCTCGTAGGAACGATAGTGGTGGGCGTTTGAGCCGACCGTGAAGCTCTCTTCAATCCAGTCGCATCCAATGACTCGCTTTTGTTTCCGGCTGCGACCAATGATCGAGAGGTCCATTTCGCTGGCGATAAGCCGCGCCTCGTATTCCCATTGCTCGTCGAGAGGACGGTGATAGGCGAGGGTGACGAGCACAGAACCGCTGCGAGCAGCCATAAACTCTACCTGGAAGAGTTTGCGTCGTAGCATCGGATTGCTCTTCACCGCGTCAAGAAGGCGAGGCATAGCGTCTTGAATGGGCTGTAGCGCTTGCTGGAAGCTAACAACTGGGATTGGCTCTTTGGGGCGATCCGGATCGAACATCACGTAGTTAAGATCATCACCCTCGTGCCAAAGCCTGAATTCAGCGCGAAGTCGATAGGCAGTCGCTGGCGAGGCAAAATATGCGGCTGCGGGAGCGTCGAACTGTTCAAAGCCGCGCTCGGTTTCACGGCACTTCGCACGCCAAAGCGCTTCATAGCGGGCTGGATCTAATTCCCAAGGCTTCATGCTCCCAGCTCCACACATGATTCGGTCCGCCGATCAAAGATGACGACAAATAAAATCATCACGGAGCCTCCGGAGATCGACATAAAGACAGGGACATAAAGACAGCGACGTAAAAAGTGGCCTAAGGATGGGTCTGTAAAACGCTTTGGCGTGCGAAGTGCC
>JBCCQO010000141.1:0-8069 GCA_039024595.1 Pseudomonadota bacterium
AACCCGATATTCCTCTACTTTGGTTTCTTTAGGTACACCGATGCGCATCACTCGAACTCCGTAGCAGTTAGTAGAAACAACCGTTGTAGAGTAATGAAGCTGTCGAGAAATTAGTTTGTGAATTTATGCGTTCTCGAAGTTAATTTTCGAATATTATTCGAATATATGTTCATTTTTGGGAAATTACTGTGAAGATTGATCGAATAGACAGAAATATCCTGCGCGAACTTCAACGGGATGGCCGTGTATCCAATACGCAGTTGGCACAGAGCGTGAGTCTTTCTGAGTCGGCCTGTCTCCGCCGCGTGAGGGCGCTGGAAGACAGTGGCCTACTAAAAGGCTATGTGGGTCTCGTCGATCAAGCGAGAGCGGGGTACCCAGGAAATGTCTTCATCCATATCACCTTGCACTCACAACAGGAAAGAGATCTCGCCAAGTTCGAAGATGCCGCCAGCGAGATACCCGAAATCATGGAGTGTTACTTGATGAGCGGTGACTCGGACTACCTACTCAGAGTCATCGTGGCCGACGCGAGCGACTATGAGCGAATTCACTCGCAACACTTGACTAGGCTGCCGGGGGTAGCGCGGGTCCATTCGAGCTTCGCTTTGCGCACAGTCACAAAAAAAACGGAGATGCCAATACGTGCACAGTAGAACCCAGTGGCTTTTGCTTGAACAGCTCGTCAACGCTCTTGCCAGACCCATACTTCTTTTACTGACTCCGCTTGCGTGTACACTCAGCGGCCCTGATCACCGTTGCACCCAGAGGAATCAAGATGCCTCGACTAAGCCCACCCACGCAGCAACAACTTCAACCCTTCGCCGAGTCCTTAGCGCTGGTAGAGCAGCAAATGGGGTTTGCACCCAATAGCATGCCCCTTATGGCGCACCGTCCGGCGATGCTCGGATCAGCCATGCTGTTCATGTCGAGCATTTTTGGCTTTCGGGGTCGGAAAATAGCGAAGGTTGCTGCACTCAAACAGTTTTTACGAACGCTCAAATGGACCCGCAAAGCGCAACTAGAAAGTGATAGCGAGATCGACCCAGGCTTGAAGCAAATGATCGCTTTTGTAACCAGTAACGCATCGGGATGTCGCTACTGTCAGGCCCATACAGCACACCAGGCGCACAGTAACGGCGTCCCTTTGGAAAAGATTCAGGCGCTCTGGTCCTTCGCAGACAGTGATCAGTTTAGCGATGCGGAAAAAGCCGCGCTTAGTTTGGCCTTCAACGCGGGCCTCACACCCAACGGCGCGGAAGACTCGCATTTCGACGAACTCAAAAAGCACTTCAGTGATCAGCAAATCACAGAAATTGTCGCCATTATTGCGATGTTCGGTTTTCTGAATCGTTGGAATGACACCCTCCAAACGCCTCTTGAAACCGCCCCGCTCAACTTTGCAGAGCAAAACCTGAGTGTGGGCGGTTGGAACGCTGAAGGACATTCATGAAAAACCCTCTCGCAGAATTAACGGAAATTGGACACTGGGACGACGTAGCGGAACACTTCAATCAGCTCGGCTTCGTAAAGCAGCTGGGGGTTAAGGTAAGTTTTGATGGACCGGATAAACCGCGCTGCGAATTGCGCGACGTACGAGACCATCACCTTGGTGGAATTGGTCAGGATTACATCAACGGAGCTGTAACGTCTGCAGTGATCGATTTAGCCCTCGGACTGACTGCCGTTAGCAACGCGTCTATCGGGTTTTTCGCGACGAAGAACATACACATCGATCTTGCCAAGCCGGTCGAGCGTGATGGATTCTATGTGCTAGGACAGGCAAATCAACGAATCGGCAAAAATGTTTATTGCGAAGCAACGGTATACAACTGGCAGCACGAACCCAGAGTCTACGCGACCGGACTGGTTCGGGTGGGTATAGTGGGGAAGAAGATGAAAAAGGCGCACGCAAATGACCTTGGCTAGTCCACCCTGAGCTAGCAAGTGACTGGCGATGTTGTAGGTGCTCTGCACGACAGCTGATTTTTTCTGTGCCCCTTATTCTGAGCCCCTTTTATCTGAGCCCATTTTTCTGAGCATCCCGATGGACACAAAAAGCAACACTACGGATACCGCGCTAGATCGCAGCCTGGGCCCTTTGATGTTATGGGGACTGGGTGTCGGTTACGTGATTTCTGGTATGTATTTTGGGTGGAACCTCGGACTGCCCGCCGGGGGGACGCTTGGGCTGGCGATTGCGACCGGCTTCGTCATCGTAATGTATGTCACCTTCGTCTTTGGTTACACCGAATTGGCCTGCGCTATACCCAAGGCCGGTGGCGCTTTCGATTATTCACTTCGAGCTCTCGGTCCTAGCTGGGGGTTCCTGGGTGGCATCGCACAAATTGTCGAATTTGTGTTTGCACCACCCGCCATCGCATTCGCGATCGGTGCTTACGTTAACAACTTGTATCCCACTTCGAACATCTTAGTCACCGCAATCGCGGCCTACGTGATTTTCACCGGACTGAATATTCTTGGTGTCAAATGGGCGGCTCGTTTTGAGCTTTGGATTACGATCTTCGCTGTTGCTGAATTACTGGTGTTTGCCGGTGTTTCGATGCCTTATTTTAAGGCGGAACACTTAGCCATCGATGCTTTCCCCAATGGGATTCCTGGTATTTTCGCGGCCATCCCCTTCGCACTTTGGTTCTTTCTTGCGATCGAAGGCGTGGCAAACGTCGCCGAAGAAACAATCAATCCCCAGCGTAACGTTGTACTCGGTTTTAGCTCAGCAATCGCAACACTCGTGTTTCTATGCGTACTGACCTTTACGACCTCCGTAGGAGTGGGCGGCTGGGAAATGATCGTTTATCCAGAAGGCGAAAGCACCGCCTCGGATAGCCCTCTGCCCCTAGCGCTCGGTGCTATTTATGGGCAGGAACATGTTCTTTACAAAATGCTGATCGGCATTGGGGTTGGCGGACTGATTGCATCTTTTCACGGCATTATCCTGGCGGCAGGGCGAGCAACCTTCGAGTTTGGACGGGTTGGTTACGCACCGAAAGCACTCGGCCGAGTTCACGCAAAATTTAGGACCCCTGCAACCGCATTGGTGGTTAACATGGGTATCGGCATCTTGGCTCTATTTACGGGAAAAACAGGTGATATCATCACCCTGGCTTGCTTTGGCGCGCTTAGTCTCTACATCATTTCCACAGTTTCGCTGCTCGTGCTTCGTAAAAAAGAGCCGGAGCTTGAGCGACCTTTCAAAACCCCGTTCTACCCGATTACGCCCATATTGGCCCTGAGCATCGCCAGTACGGCGCTTCTAGCAATGAGCGTCTACAACCCACTGCTTGCTCTCATCTACTATGGAATTCTTGGCGCTGCGTTCCTTTGGTTCAAGCTATTCGTTGAGAAAGCTGCTAGCAATAACATCTGAGGCATCACGCGCTATCCTTGTTACACAATTTGCGTATTACCAAGCGTCGATCCTTGTTTTAAATCACCGCGGAGAAGACTATGAGTGAAGACGTTTTGCGGGCAGTAAAGGACAGCGGCGTGGGCAAAGTGAAACTCGCCGTCACCGATATCGACGGCGTTCTTCGGGGTAAAGTCATCCACGAAGATAAGTTTGCCTCCGCCCTCGAAGGCGGCTTTGGCTTCTGCAACGTAATTTTTGGCTGGGACTCGGCCGATGAGTGTTACGACAACACCAGCTATACAGGCTGGCATACGGGCTATCCGGATGCCTTGGCAAAGATCGATCCTCATACCTACCGTAAAATACCTTGGGAGGGGGACCTGCCATTTTTGCTTGCGGATTTCAGCAATGATGCGGGTGAGCCCCTCACCGTCTGTCCTCGCCAGTTGCTAAAGCGCATCCGCGAACGAGCATTAGAACAAGGCTTCTCAGCGAGTTTTGCCCAAGAGTTCGAATGGTTTAACTTTCGCGAGACATCGGAAAACCTCCACGACACGCACTTTACTAATCCAGAACCACTGAGTCGGGGCATGTTTGGGTACTCGCTGCTCCGGGCTCAGGAAAACGCCGAGTTTTTCAATGCGCTTTTCGATCTCCTGGGAGCTTTTCGTGTTCCTCTAGAAGGCCTTCACACGGAGACCGGTCCTGGTGTCTATGAAGCAGCCATACTGTATGACGACATTTTAGAGGCCGCGGATCGCGCCGTGCTCTTCAAGGGGAGTGTTAAGGAAATCGGCAAGAAGTACGGTGTCATACCAAGCTTCATGGCGAAATGGAACGCGCAACTCCCTGGCTGTTCTGGCCATCTTCATCAAAGTCTTTGGAGCGACGGACGCAATCTGTTCCACGATCCAAACGATGAGCTCGGAATGAGCTCTCTCATGAGGAGTTATATCGCTGGCTTGCTGCATTGCCTTCCCCACCTTCTTCCCATGTATGCTCCCACGGTCAACAGTTTTAAACGTTTGGTAGAAGGACTGTGGGCGCCAACGACGTTAACCTGGGCCATCGACAATCGAACGGTCTGCGTCCGAGCCTTACCGGGGAGCGAAAAAGCAACACGCTGCGAGCTCCGGGTGGTCGGTGCGGATGTAAACCCTTACTTGGCAATGGCAGCGAGTCTTGCCTCTGGCCTCTACGGAATAGCTCAGGGGCTAAAGCTCGAACAGCCGGAAACCAAGGGAAACGGGTACCAAGACAAAAGCAACGGCACACTACCAAGCAACCTTTGGGACGCAACCCAGGCCATGAAAAGATCGGATATTGCCAACGAACTACTTGGCGAGGAGTTCGTGCAACACTTTTGCGCGACGCGCGAGTGGGAATGGCGTGAATACGGTAAAGCGGTCACCGACTGGGAACTGAAACGTTACTTCGAGGTGATCTAATGATTCCCTTAGATTTGGCTGAACGCAGGTCCTACAGCTTCCCCACACAGATTCGGTATGGCTGCGGTTGCGTCGACGAGTTGGCTGAGCACCTCCAGCGCCAAAGCATCCGCCGCCCGCTGCTCGTAACGGACGAGAACTGCGCCAAGCTAAGTTTCTTTGGTTCTATTAGAGAACAGCTCACGAAAGCTAACTTCGACTGTACGCTCTATACCGGTGTCAGCGTAAACCCAGTTAAAACCGACGTTGATCGCGGTGTCGAAACTTTTCGCGAAAATCGCTGCGACGCTATTGTTGGTATTGGCGGTGGAGCCAGCCTGGATGTTGCGCGCATGATCGCGCTGATGGCCCATCACCAGGAATTCGACTTGTTCCACTTCGAAGACGGCAGTGGAAACGAGAAGGATGTTAGGAACGAGATTCCTTATTTCCTGACCATACCCACCACAAGCGGCACCGGAAGCGAAGTCGGCCGTAGCGGTGTGATCATCCATCCAAACACCTTGGAGAAAAAAATCATCTTTGCTCCGCAGCTGATGGCAAGGCAGGTGTTTGTCGACCCAGAGTTAAGCCTAACATTGCCGCCTTCGATAACAGCGGCGACCGGCATGGACGCGATGACGCACTGCATCGAAGCCTACCTCGCGCCAACGTTTCACCCGCTCGCTCAAGGTATCGCTTTAGAAGGCATCCGACTCATCGGTGAATCGCTCGTTGATGCCTGTAGAAACCCGAACATTCAAAATCGAGGCAAAATGGCAATGGCTGCGCTCATGGGCGCTGTCGCATTCCAAAAAGGTTTGGGGGTTGTACACGCCCTCGCCCACCCGTTATCGAGCTTGTGCGGTCTTCATCATGGGCTTGCCAATGCAATCATGCTGCCTCACGGAGTGGCGTTTAATGAGACAGTGGCGGCCGCGAAAATCAGAGAAATCGGACGAGTACTCAATACGGAAGAACTTGTCCCCTTCCTTCACACGATGAACAAGTCCATCGGAATCGAGGACTCACTTTCGAGTCAGGGAGTCACGGAAGACCTGCTGGGGCCGCTAGCCACAATGGCAAAGAACGACATTAGCTTGGTTACGAATCCTCGCGAGGCTTCCATCGATGAGCTAGTCTCGCTCTATCGTGACGCCCTTTGAATAATCAGCAACATTCACATAAGAACGGAGCTAGTCCTAGCTATGATCGACGTTAGCAATAAAACCGCCGTCATCTCCGGTGGAGCCGAGGGTCTCGGCTTAAATCTCGCAAAGACTTTGGGCCAACAGGGTATGAATGTAGTCATTGCAGATATTGAGAAGCCTCAGCTCGACAAGGCTTCTCAAGTACTGGACGAGCTTGGTGTGTCTCACCTCGCTATCGAAATGGATGTGGCCCTCCACGAAGATTGGGTTCGGACTGCCCAGGAGACGCAGGCCAAATTCGGCAACATTCACCTACTGTTCAACAACGCTGGCGTTTCCGGCGGCGTCGGTGCTATCGAGACCCTTGATGACGCTGGCTGGCGCTGGTGCATAGACGTCAATCTGATGGGCATAGTCTACGGGGCAAACGTATTGGTTCCGCTAATGAAAGAGCACGGTGAGCAAGCTTGGTTGATCAATGTCGCGTCGATGGCCGGTATGGCAGGCGTGCCCTTGGCCGGCGGCTATACGGCGACTAAAGCGGCTGTGGTTGCGCTTACGGAAGCTTGGTCTGCGGAGCTTGCTACTAGCAATATTCACGTCTCCGTACTGGCACCAGCGTTTGTGAAAACTCGAATACACGAATCCTATCGGAACCGTCCACCACGCTACCCGATGGACGTCAAACCGACACCAGACGTATTTAAGGTGGCTAAAGCAAGTACCGAAGCGGTGTTGAACGGAATCGACCCGGACCTGGTCAGCGAGCGCGTGCTGGAAGCCCTTGAGGCAAAAGAGCTATACATATTCACCCATCCGAACTACAAACCGGCCACTGACCAACGCAGCCAGGCGGTTTCCGACGCATTTTCGCGCGCCCGATCCAGCGCGATTGTCGGCCATCTAAGCAACGAAACTATGGATACGGGCTTTGGGAAGGTCTAGCGGCGCTGAACTGGTGTACTAGCGAGGACGCCTGCGGTAGAGCACACAAAGTAGAATTCATGAGGGCGGAGTACCACGAGCGTACTCCCCTACCTTCGGGTTACAGGTACGGCCTGCCCACATCTATGTAGAACTTCCTGGGAGATCCGTCCGCTGAGTTCGGCGAAACGGTGCCGTTCAGCTGATCCAGATACTCACACCATCCGAGCCCATCGGGAAGGGACTGGGTATTCGGTATCGCGTCAAGCTGCGCCTCAAAATTCATACTCGGGAACAGCTCCCCTAAGACCAATTCCAGGCGCTTTCGGACAACGGGTGTTGCTATCCGGTTTCGTTCACCCCAGGCCAGTACGTAGTCATCGCACTCTTGGGGGTCCTCTGGCAGCGAAGAAAAGGCAACATCTCGGTATGCATCAAAATAAGCGGCCATCATGAATTCTTCGACCATCATCGCAAGATCTTCGAACGGTGTACTGAACGAGTAGAGATCATTGGCCCGATCTGCTTCAAAAAATTGACCGATTTCGTCAGCCGTATAGGCGCCCTCCGCTTCCGTTGCCGTCGCGCCGAGGTAAAGCACTTCTGCCACACCAAACAGTTCCGGAGACATAAGCGGAGCCGTATTGGTTAAGGTATCGGCAACTGCGGTCACATTCTGCTGAAACGGTGCGAGAAAAGGACTTAGCGAAGCATAGGCACTGCTCGGAATTGCATCGTTAGCATGCGCCAACTCGTGGAACAGCAGCGCCGCAGTCCACGGGACTAGTTGTTCCAATGTTCGATCGCCATTCTCGTCGGTATCGTTGGCTACACGCCCGACACTGTTACCATCAATGACGTATCGAGCTAAGTCGGAAAAATCGACACTGCTGCGAAATTCGGTACGAAAATCCGGTTCGCGAGAAATCGTCGCGCGCTCCTCCGCCGTCAGCCAGATAAACTCGGCGTCCAGGTACATCGAGTTGGTCGCCGGTGTGAAATAGGCAGGTCGCACCGTATCGCCAATCACGATTGAGGTCAGTGAGCCCATCATCGTTAGGATCATCGGCGGCATTTGCAGCAGAAGCTCTTCAAAGCGATCCGCCATCCACTGATGAGACACCAACAGGCGATTCATAACCTGCTCTACGCTGGCCTGCGCTGTTTCCTGGCCGATCAGCGGAAAATCGAGCATGG